>JAJDEC010000372.1 GCA_029259995.1 Phycisphaerae bacterium | reverse complement strand
ATGACGCGGCGATGATCTACGGCGATCCGGCGGGCTGGCAATCGCTGCCGATGATCAAGCGCGTGTTTCCGACTGGCAATTTCCACAACGATCCGGGCATCAACTTTTTCGTGCTGCCCGACTACATCGCGGACGAGTACTACGTTGAAGTCGTCGACCTTCGCGACGAGACGATTGACTATTACGTCGAGGCGATGGACACGAACGGATTCATCAAGCGCAGTCCGATTCAGCACGTGTACATCGGCGATGGATCGGGTTCGACGACGGGCGGCGGCGATCGCGTGATCTGGATGCCGACGCCGGCGCAGGCGGGCCAGAGTGTTTCGATCTCCTACGACGCAGCGGGGGGGCCGTTGGCGGGGGCAGCGACGGTGTTTGCACATGTCGGATTCGACAATTGGGCGACCGTTCTGGCGAGTGACGTTCCGATGACGTTTGATGCGCCGTCGTCCCGCTGGATTGCGGGCGTGAATGTCTCGGCGACGGCATTGCAGGTCGACGTTGCGTTCAACGATGGCGCGGGAACCTGGGACAGCAACAACGGGGCGGACTGGCATGTTGCCGTCGACGGGGCGACTGCGCCCGCCTGGACGATGGACGGTCAGCCGGAAACCGGCGTGCAAGTGGTTGCGTCGAACGGATCGGCTTCGTTGTCTGCCTGCGTTTTGAACGGCGTGTTGTATGTCGCCGGACCGGACGCGGGCGAAGGATTGGACCATTTCATCCTTCTCGCGCAGACGCCGGGGGCGATGGGCGCGGCGCCGTGGGCCAAGGGCGGACAGGTTGCGGCGTGGGATGCATTCCTGGCGGATGAGAACACGAACGATTTTGAAGGATGGTTCGATGTTCCCGGCGGCGTTGCGACGGCGGCGGCGACGGGCGCGAACGGCGGCGTGCTGGAGGGGACGATCGATCTCGCTGCGTTGTACGGCAGCCTGCCGGAGACGATCCATCTTGCATTCGTTGCCTTTGGCGATTCGGACGGCGGGGCGTTGTCCGCGGCAGTGCAGATACCCGCGTCGCAGAATGGCGACGGGAATGTGGATGCGAACGAGTACGTCGAGTTCCCCACATTCCTGCGTGGCGACACGACGGGCGATTGGATCGTGACAGTGGAGGATGTGCCGGCGTTTGTTGCGGCTGTCCTGTCAGAGGTCGGCGATGCAAACGTCTTGCGCGCGGCCGACACTAACGCCGACGGCGTCCGCGACGGTCGCGACATTCAAGTCATGACGGCCTTGCTGACCGGTCAATAGTTCGCCATCGACGCGCCGACGAATTGTGCTGCCCGTGTGCATGGCTAATCGTGCCACTGGGGGCTTGCCAATTGTGCCACTGGGTGCTTGCCACCCAGTGCTTCGGCTGCGGAGTGAATGTCATCACTCCCATCCAACATACGCCCGCGTCAGTGCGCGGTGAGCCGTTCGCATACCAATCGTGCCACTGGGCTTCTGCGAGAGGCTGTCCGGGAATTCCGCCGCCCCTTCGGGGCGGAAACCAAGGAAAACGACGAATTCCACGGGTTGCGCTTCGACCGCTGCGCGGTCTGCGCTCCACCCGTGGCTACCATCCGGCGCTCCTTCGGAGCGAAGTTCACGTTGAGGATGCTGATGTTCTTCGATAGCCCGGTGCACGGGAATTCCTGTCCCGAATTCCTGGACAGCCTCTGCTTGTCACCCCGATCGTGCCACTGGGTGCTTGCCACCCAGTGCTTCGGCCGCGGAGTGAACGTCATCGCTCCCAACCCACATACGCCCGCGTCAGTGCCCGGTCGCTGAGCCTTCCGCAAGCCGATCGTGCCACGGGGTGGATGCCCGATCGTGCCACTGGGTGCTCGCCAATCGTGCCACTGGGTGCTTGTCACCCAGTGCTTCGGTCTCGGAATGAACGCCATTGATTCCATCCAACATACGCCCGCGTCAGTGCCCAGTCGCTGAAGCGTCTGCTTGCCACTCAGCGTTCAAGCGCGCTGCGCGACGCGCTCGATTTTCTTCGCCAACATTGCACAATGCCATTAAGCTCTCAGCCCCGGCGGGAGTGGTCCCGCGCTGGAACGAAGTCTGACGAATGACGGGCGAATTGAATCCGAACAGTGTTGCAGTCGATCTGAAAGACGTCGCCAAGACGTACGCCAACGGCGTCAAGGCGCTTGACGGGATCGACGTGCGCGTCGGCGCGGGGGAAATCTTCGGTCTACTGGGTCCCAACGGCGCCGGGAAGAGCACGCTCGTCAAGATCATGATGACCGTCATTCGGGCGGATCGCGTTTCGGGGACGGTTCTTGGCCGTCCCGTCGGCAATCGGGAGGCGAAACGGCGGATCGGTTATCTGCCGGAAGCCCATCGGTTCCCCGCGTATCTCAAGGGCCGGCAACTGCTCGACTATTACGCGGCGCTGGCCGGCGTTTCGCGAAGCGAGCGCCGCGAACGCGCCCCGAAGCTGCTGGAACGCCTCGGCATGGCCCAATGGGCCAACACGCGCATCGACAAGTATTCGAAAGGCATGTTGCAGCGGCTGGGTATCGCGCAGGCGCTGATGAACGATCCGCAGTTGATCGTGCTCGACGAACCCACGGACGGTCTCGATCCGATGGGGCGGCGCGATGTACGACTGCTGCTTCAGGAGCTGCGCGACGAGGGGCGAACGGTCTTCATCAATTCGCATCTGCTTGGCGAACTGGAGCTGGTCTGCGATCGCGTGGTCATCATCAGTGCCGGTCGCGTCGTGCGCGAAGGACGCCTTGAATCGCTGATGAATGCATCGCCGGAATATGCGATCGTCGTGCGCGGGGATTTGTCGAAGCTGGCCGAGCCGCTGAATCGACTTCATGCGACGATTCAGGTGGACAGAATTATCGTGCCGTCGCTGGACATCGACGTCGTGAACCAGGTCGTGGATCTGTTACGAACGGCCGGCGTCGCGATCGTGTCGATGACACCGCGGAAAGTGAGTCTTGAAGACGTATTCGTCGAAGCGACGGGCGGCCATCTGCCACAGACGGCGAAGCCACCACTCACGGCGCGCGTCGTCGGAGGACCCCGCTGATGTTATTGATGCAGATGCGGGCGCTGGTCGTTGATTCGTTTCGCGAAGCGCTGGAGAAGAAGCTTTTCTGGATTTTCGCCGGATTGACGATCCTCGTGGCGCTTGCGATGGCGTGCGTGAGCATCACGGATCAGGGCGTGAACATCATGTTCGGCGCGTTGGTCGTGGAAACGACGGAACTGGCGCCGTCCTCGCCCATGGGGCGGGCGCTCATCGGCGCCATCCTGACGCAACTCATCGGACGATGGTACATCGGTCTGATCGGCATCATCCTGTCGCTCGTGGCGACGTGCAGCGTGATTCCATCATTGATGGAGCGCGGGGCGATCGACATTGCCGTCTCCAAACCGATTTCGCGATCGACGCTGTTTCTCGGGAAGTACCTGGGCAGCATGGCCTTCGTGTTGCTTCAGTCGACGTT
>JAJDEC010000371.1 GCA_029259995.1 Phycisphaerae bacterium | reverse complement strand
TTGACGGGGTTCGATGGCTGTGGCCGTAGTTCCCCCCGCGGGCGAGATCTTCCCGCCTGTGCTTGTAGGACGCCTGCTGGTTGATCGCGAACAACAGCGCCGCGGCCACGACGATGGACAGCGCCACGTTCGCACCAATGGCGAACCGCGCGGGCGATCCCGCAGCGCTGCCGGAAGTTTTCGAATTTACCGCCATCGCTTGGACTCCATGACTTTGACCGAGAGGAAGAGAAAGAACAGCGTGGCACTGATAAAGAAGACAATTGCCTTCGTGTCGAAGATGCCGCGGCTGAAGTCCTCAAAATGGTTCAGGATATTGACGTAGCTGAAGACGAGCCGCCACGTGCCCGACTGCAGGCTCGCCACGTAGTCCATCGCATACGTCAGGACGCCGATCATCGCCATGCCCAGCACGGCGGCGATCAATTGATGCCGCGTCAGGGAACTGGCGAACAGACCGATCGACGCATACAGCGCCCCGAGAAACAGCAGCCCCAGATAGCCGTTCAGCATGACGGTCGTATCCGGATTGCCGTAGGCCATCAGCACAAAGGCATAGACCAGCGTCGAGAGAATCATCGCGACGTAGAAGCTCATCGCCCCGAAGAACTTGCCGAGAACAACTTCCGTGTCGCTCACGGGCGCCGTCATCAAAGTCTCGATCGTTCCGCTGGCGTACTCCTCGCTGATCATCCGCATCGTCACGAGCGGAATCGCCAGAATCAGCAGCCATGCCATGTGACCGAACAGGGGGGCAAGCGTTGCCTCGCCGCCTTCCGTCAGCGTGTTGAACATGAAGAGCGTCGCCGTGGCCACGAGAAAGAGCAGGCCGACGACATAGGCGATGAACGACAGAAAGACGGACGACAATTCGCGTTGCGTAAGTGCGGAGATGTTGCGAATCACGATTTGGCCTCCCGCGTCTTGGATCGGGCGGCCTGTTCGGCCGTGATGCGAACGAAATACTCTTCCAAGGTACTGGCCTCCAGCCGCAGTTCCCGCATCGACCACTTCTTTTCCTTCGCGAGCTTGAAGATCTCCTCGCGCGGATCGGCATTCTTTTTCGTTTCGATCGTCAGGCGATGCCAGCCGTTGTCGCTGGCGCATGTCACGCTATTGACGCCGCCGAGATCGCCGACGGCCCTGGTGATTTCCTTGGAGTCGCCTGTCAGTTCCGCGATCAGCTTCGAGCCTTCGCGAATTCGCGTCTTCAATTCGTCGGGCGATCCGGCCGCCACGATGTTGCCACCGGCGATGATGATCGTGCGCTTACACGTTGCCTCGACTTCCGGCAGGATGTGGCTGCTCAGCAGCACGGTATGCCGCAGGGCCAGTTCCTGAATCAAATTGCGCGTCTCGCGAATCTGCGTCGGGTCGAGGCCGACTGTCGGCTCATCCAGTACCAGCACCTTGGGATCGTGGAGCAGGGCATCGGCCAGACCGACACGCTGCCGCATGCCCTTGCTCAATTGATGGATGGGCCGATCGATGAAATCCCCCAGCCAGCAGAGATCCGCCACGCGCTTGATGGCGGCGACTCGTTCCGAACGATCCAGCCCGCGGATCTTCCCGCGAAACGTCAGGTACTCCCGGGCCCGCATGTGGACATCGAGTGGTGTGCTCTCGGGCAGATACCCGATCTCGCGCCGCACATCCATTGACTGGGTAAACACATCATACCCCGCGACTGTCACTGCGCCGTACGTGGCGGGCATGTAGCAGGTAAGGATGCGAATCGTCGTCGTCTTGCCGGCGCCGTTGGGCCCCATGAACCCCACGATCTCGCCTTTTTCGATGTGAAAGGAAATATTGTTCACAGCGACTCGCTCGCCGAATCGCTTCGTGAGGTTTTTAACCTGGATCATGGGGCGTCGAACCTCGCAGGCGCCGGTGGTCCCAACCCGGCGCAGACCGCGCAATCGTTCCACAAACGGGACCAAACAGGGAAGCCGGCCATTCGGGAAAGACCGAATGGGCTCCCCGGGGTGAATCAACCTTCGGTTTTGTACTGAAAGCGGCGGGGAGCGTCAAGTCTAACGGCGCGGCTGTGATTCGTTGCCAAGTTGTTACGTGGGCGGGAGTTGGGGGCGCGCCTGAAACGCGCTCGCTCCGTCGTCGGCAGCGCGTACGTTGATGGGGGTGCCGTGACCGGCAAAAGTCAAAATCCAAAAAAGTCAGAATTCAGAAATGGGGGAGGGCTGGCGCCGCTGCTCGACAGTGGCATCGGGCGGGGAGGGCGAAACGCTGAAGGCCGAAATGCGGGCGAGGCCTCGGAAAAGTCAAAATTCAAAAAAGTCAAAATTCAAAAATGGGAGCCGCAGGCAGGCGGGCCAAAGCTGGGGCGAATGAAGAAGATTGGGGCGAGGCCGAACGTTGACGCGTTCGACTCGCCCCATGTGGATCCGCATGAGTCAGAGAACCATGTCATAGGTGTGGAACCGGCGACTCGCCGGTTCA
Source organism: Phycisphaerae bacterium (assembly GCA_029259995.1). Taxonomy (GTDB): domain Bacteria; phylum Planctomycetota; class Phycisphaerae; order UBA1845; family UTPLA1; genus ECT2AJA-110-A. The sequence continues at coordinate 639 of JAJDEC010000371.1, read as the reverse complement.
GGTCAGGCCGAAGGCCTGAGCCAGATTGAATGGATCGTTCTGTGTCTGGCTTCGAGCAATTCGTCGAATGCGCATCGCTATGCGCCGATCGTCGCGCTCGCCGTCTCGCTCCACGGGCCTTTCTCGCCGCGGCTATTCACCCAGCGAACCCAGTAGTAAGCGATCTTGCCGCCATCGACGCCGGGGTAATCGGCCGTGAAGGGCGAGCGCGTGGACAAGCCGAGGAAGCGCAGCTCGCTCGGATCCGTCGGCGCCGCGTCGCCGACCTTGACCCAGACTTCCGCACCGAGCACGCCGACGGGCTTCGCCCGGCGCGTCGGCGTCGTCTCATCCACGAATCCGACGAGATGGCGCAATCGCTGCGAACAATCGACGCTGACCAGCGGCCGCGTCTCGGGCGGACCTGCGGGCGTCGGGCTGCTGCCGGGCACGGTAATCCCGAGCGCCGCGCGCTGGGCATCCGTGATCGTGCTGCTGGCCTGCAACCGGCGAACCAGGGCGCGAACCAGCGTGACGTATGCCGCGCGGGCAGCATCCTTCTCGGCCCGGGCGCTCTCTGCCGAGGCGACGGCCGTCACATGGGCCGGAAAGTCGACATCCCACGCGGCCTGTGCCGCATCAATCGGCGCCATGTCGGCG
>JAJDEC010000038.1 GCA_029259995.1 Phycisphaerae bacterium | reverse complement strand
TGCGCCGATCGGCGTCGCGCTGGGCCTGCGTCGCTTCCTCGGCCGTCGTCTTTCCCGCATCGTCCGTCTTCAGGACGCCGATAAACTCCCATCGCTTGTTTGCATCGAGCTGCACGCTTCCGAAATTCTTGAACATGTCATCGCCATCCGCAGTGACTGTGATGGACGTCGTCGCCAATGCGGGGTCTTTCCGAAGTACGACATAGATCTTGAACTCAGCGCCCGGCCACGAGTCGCGAACACACGCAAACTCGGAATTCGATGGCCCTGTACCGTTGATGCCCAGTTGCCCCGTCATGATGGGCATCGTCCCGTCCGGATCGAAGTACGCAATATCGTCATGGTTGGTGAATACCGAGTTGATCTCGATTTCCAGATCGACGTCCACGGTCGTCGTCGAGTGCCACGTGGCCAACACGCCGAACGGCCGCCGCCACGCAAGCCGGTTATTCAGAACGCGATTCTCATCTTCCAACACCTGCCTTTCGGCCTGCAACTGTTGATTCTCGGCCCGCAGCTGGTTCACGCGGTTCCGCGCCGCCTGAAGATCGTTGCTCATTCGCTGCACTTCGCGCCGCGCATGCCCCAATTGCTCTTTCAAGGTCTGCAATCGCTGCATCAAATCCTTGACGTCGACATCCGTCGACATCTGAAGATTTTCCATCGCCTCATCGACCTGGCGCTGAATCTCATCCAGCAACCGCTCCATCTGCTCGCGCTGGATCGCAATATCTCCGTCTTCCTTGTAGTAGCGCATCAGCACGACCATGATGATCAGAAACGCCCCCATTGCCCCGGAAATGACGTCCATCATCGAGAGGCTGAAAATCTGCACATCGCGTCGCGGTATTCGCAAGACGAAACTCCCTCGATTGCAGCAGGGATCAATGCTCGACGTAGAGCCGATTGATCAGATTCGACAACGTGTAATCCGCGGAACGATTCAGCGCATGCTCCTCATGTGTCTGCACGACGTTCTGCCCCAACACAAGAATGGCACTCATCAGCAACGCAATGATCGTCGTGTTGAACGCTACGCCCAGGCTCGACGTCACGCGCCCCAGATCCAGGTCACTCGGATCGACCAGCCCCAGGGCCCCGGCGATGCCAACGACCGTGCCGATGAACCCGATGGTCGGAATCACCCAGACAACATAACGTGTCGTCGTGTATCGCATGTCGACCTGGTGCGACAGCAGATCCAGGCTGCTGTTCAGCACGCTGACTGTCTGATCGACGGACTGGCTGGCCTGGAACTGGAGGATACAGAGATTCACGAGCCGTGGCAGAAAACCCTCGATGCTCGCGAACCGATCCGTCAGCGCCTTGCGAATCGGCGGCAGGTCCGGCGCCTGCAGGATCGCGTGGTCGTCTTCGGGAAGCAGATTCCATGTCAAACACGCATGTTCCCGCTCCGCACGATTCCAACGAACCAGCAACTCGCCAAGCCCGATGAAAAACAGCAGGTGCATCAGGTTCTGAATCGTGAACGGATAAGGGAACGCCGAGTCCGAACTGTAGTCCAGCCAGAAGATGGCGATGCGATTGTCCCGCCCCAGCGCGATCGTGAAGAACAGAATCAGCCCGCACGCGATCCCGGCGGAGATCAGCAATACCGTGGCTCTCGGCAATTTGTCCGCCGCGACGGCCAACCGTCGGAAGGGCTTTCCGACGACACTCAATGCATGCTTGAACATGAGAAAGTTCCAACCCGTACGCCGTTGCCGTACAACTCAAGTCGGCATTGATGCACTCCGCGCCGAATCAAGACGCTGGATTTCGAATTATCGCAATTGCCTCAAAACCCGGCAAGGATTTTCCGCGTGAGTGCCGTGCGCGATTCCTCCGCGTCGGATGCGTGACGAATTCATCACGTATCCTCAAGACGCTCGAGCTCAAAATGGGAATAATCGTAATAACAAGCGCCAACGGGTCGAATCGCGTGCCACAAGTCTGCAATTTTCATGTGGATTTCTGTGAGCCGGAACGACTGTCGGCGGCGCATCGCATCTGATTCGACAGCGCGCATCAGCCCATCAGATCTTGATAACAGCGGATCCAGGCCGCCGCCGATGTATCCACGGAGTAGAATTGCTCGACAATCCGCCGCCCCGCCGCCATCGCATTCGGCCGACGATCATCGTCCAGGACACATCGTATCGCATCCGCATATGACAGCGCATCATTCCATGCACAAAGCCGTGCCGCGCCGCCGGCACCAAAGATGGCCTCATGCGCCGGAATCCGACTCGCCACGATCGGACATTGCGCCGCCATCGCCTCCAGCACGACGTTCGGACATCCCTCTGTCCGCGATGGAAACACCAGCACATCCGCCGACTTCAGCCAGCCAGCCACATGGTCCGACCAGCCCACGAATCGAACGATATTCGCCAATCCACGGCGCTCGACGAACGATTGAATCCTCCCCCGCTCCGGTCCATCCCCGATCAGCGCCAATTGAATCACTCGCTCACGTCGAATCCATACAACCGCTTCGATCAGCGTCTCAAGATTCTTCACGGGATCCATCCGACCTGCCCAGACCATCAACGGCGAATCGTCCCGAATCCCGAAAGAAGCCCGGCGCATCGGCGGCGCTTCGTCAATCGCCGCGATGTCGATACCGTTCGGAATCACGCACACAAGCCCCGGCGGAAAGCCGAGATCGTCGATCAAGTGCCGCGCTACCGCCGGTGAATTGCCGACATGCACATCCGACAGCCCGCACGTCAGCGCCTCGATGCGACGATGCCAGCGCCGCTCCACTTCGATCGTCACGGTCGACGTGACAATCGGCCGCGATCGATCGATGCGACCGCAAAGCCGCGCCGCGAGGTTTGCATGAAAGAGCGACGCATGAATCAGATCGGGGTTGATTCGCTGAATGACGCGTGAGAACTCCACAAGACATCGCGCATCCCAGCCGCCCCGTGCATCGCAGTGAAACGTCTCGATGCCCGCATCGTCCAGCACGTCGTGTAATGGACCGCGCGTGGCGAGACAGCCGACAACGGGCTCGACGCCGGCCCCGGAAAGCCGTCGCACCAGATTGCACAATCGAAGCGGGAGACCGCCCTTTTGAAGATCTGTCGTGAGATAGAGAACACGAATGGAACTCAAGGCGTCACGCGCCTTTGCATCGACTCGTTAACCATCGCGCTGCCCCGATCAACACTAAGTATGTCATGAGAATCGTTCATCGTGTGGAACCGGCTAGTAGCCGGTTCATTACAGGCGAAAGACCTGCGGCGGATTCAATGAATCATTCTGCATTTCGACTTAGCGCGCCCGACGCGATCGCGATCGGAACCACCACATGTAGGAATAGAAGGCAAAGGAGGCCAAGGCGCCGCAGAGAATCGCCCACGGCTTGCGCGCCGAGTCGATGTAACCGATCGACGTCGCCTCAAAGGGTCGATACGTCACTTTCCCGCGCGGCATTCGCACCTTCGGCTGCTGCACGTCGTGAAGCTCGAGCTCGACCAGATGCAGCGCATCCTTCGCCCGCGACACGGTCGCCTGCTGTTCGGCGGTTTCCTCGCGAAGCTGTTCCTGAATCTTGATCGTCGAAGTCTTGCTCTTCGTATCCGATTCCAGCTGCGCCCGGACCTGCTTGGAGAGCCCCTCGTATCGTGCTCTCGCCTGGATCACTTCCGCTTCCAGATCGCTCTTCTGCGCGACCCACTGATTTGTTCGCGCTTCCTGAAGTTTCTTCTCGACGATGTCACGATGCCGTTCCATGCCCTCGGCAATGCGCGGCGCCAGATTCGCAATCGTCTGACTGAAGCCCTTGATCGGCGGATTGTTCGTTCCCACAACCAGGACCACATGCGACGCACACGCCTGCCAGACGGTCCGCGACTTGTTGACGGCGGACAGCAACTCGGCTTCGAGCAGTCGTCGTTCCGTCATATGGTCGCCGCGTTCGTCAAGCCGCTGCGAAAGATCCGTCGCCTGCGCCAAGGCGTCATTGCTCTTGGTATGGAATGTTCGAACCAGACTCTCCGCTGCGTCCTGGTATTCGATCAGCAGTTCGATGTCGTCGCCCGCCTTCCATGCGGACACACGTGGCGACAGACGATCCCATTCCCGGGCAAACGCGTTGACCTCCTCGTTGTACTCTTCAACGCTGAGCACGATCTTCTCCAGATCGGATCGAATCGCCTCCTGCGTCGCCTTGTTGAGAATCGCCGAAACACTGGCCTGCAGACTCTTGGCGTTGACGACGACATCCGTCACGCGCGGCTGCGCTTCGCCGAACGCCGACAACAACTCGTCATGCAATCGGAATGACTTGTCTTCGCGTTCCGCCATGGCCTGCAATAACTCTTCGTCCGACCGGATCGACTCAGCAATCTGCTCCGTCGTGGGTCCGATGCGACCACGCGGCATGCCGCGCTGCTCGAATTCGGCCAATGCCGTCTTCGCGGCGTCGAAACTCGATTCCGCGGATTTTTCCTTGGCGAGCAGTTCGTCGTACGTCGCTCCGTCGGCCGCGGCCGCAGCGGCGGCGGCGCCGCGAAGCGCGCTCAATTCGTCCATTTCCGCTTTCCACGCGTCGAACTTCTCCTGCTTGAGTGTCTCAAGCCGGGCCAGTTCGCGTTGGCGCTGTTCCTCTGTCAGCTGCTGGTTCTCCAGCGCCTCGACATAGACTTCGCCCAGCTTGGAAAAGCCCGTCTTGACAAGCGCCGCGTCGCGATCGTGGACGCGAGCAATCAGATCGATCCCGTCGTTGTCCGGCGACGGCGCGATCTGGAGTTTCTTCTCCTGCCACAGCTGCAGGAGCCTGCAGTTGGACTGTTCCCCGGCGACCTGGAAGAGACTCTCGTCGCCAACCAACGCCGCGATATGATCCGTCGCGGATTTGCCGCCGATCTCGCCGCTGCCCGTGTCGAACTGCAGCCTCGCACGCACTTCCGTCGGATTGTCGGGATTCAGCATCACGGCAAATGCAGAGACGACACCGAGGCCGACGGCGATCGCAGCCGTCACGAGCGGTCGGAACGTACCGCCCGTCGGAACGCCGGCGCCGGCAGCAACCAATTGGCGTCGACGCGCCGTGTCAGGTGCGCTTCCCCCGCCGATTCGATCGGCCTCCGCAGAAATCACGTCGCTATCGACGGAGTCCACACCCTGGATCAACTCATCCAGCGAAGCGCGCTTGCGCTCCAGCTGTTGCTCTTCCTGCGCGACGGCCGATTGTCGGCGTCGCAGCGCTTCAATCTGTTCGTCAATCAAACTGCGCTCACTATCGAGTTCCGCCCGCGCCGCCATCACGGCGAGCGACGCCTCTTCCTCAATGTCCGCACGACGCTGGCGTACTTCCGATTCAAGGGACTCGAGCCGCGCCGCGATATCGCGTTCGACATCTTCCATCCGGCTCGCACAACGGGCCTCAATCTCCTGCTCTTTCTGCGTTGCCGATTCGAGTTCCTCGGCGAGCTCCTGCTCAATCTCAGCTCGGAGTTCGGATCGCGCCTTGTCGTCCGACGCGTCCGTGTCGTCTTCGATCTGCTCGCGCAGGCGCTCCATGCGCGCTTCCATCTCGCGCTCGGCCTCGCGAAGCCGTTCGCGCTCAGCCGCAATTTCTTCATCCGCTTCAGCACGGATTCGCTCGATGGCCTCCGATTCGGACTTCCGGAGCAGGTCCAGCGCCCGACGTTCTTCCTGGATGGAAGCCATCTCACGCTGGGCCGCGTCCGCTTCCTCCCGAACTTCGCCGGCGCGTCGATCGAGATCCGCATCGCGTTCAGACACTTCGGCGCTTCGCGCCGCGAGCGCTTCCTGCATCGACTGCAATCCGGCTTCACGTTCCTTCAGATCCGCCTCGCGCTTCTCAGCCTGTTCAATCAGCGCCGAGAGTCGCTCCGACGATCCGCCGGTTTCCGCCTGGATCCGCAGGAGTTCCTGTCGCTGTGTCTGGATCGCGGCGAGTTCTTTTTCAATTCGCTCAGCGCGTTCGTCGATCTGCTGGCCGCGCTCTTCGATCGCCGCCTCGCGTTCGACGACTCGACGCCGCTCTTCTTCCAGCTTGCGCCGCCCCGCGTCGTAGGTTTTTCTCTCCTGCTCGAGTACCGTGCGTTCGCTGGCGATTTTCGCCGCGGCCGCCGATTGCGCATCGGCGTCGTTCTGCAGTTCGAACTGGCGCGCTTCAAAGGCCTCGCGCGCCTTACGCAGGTCGTCGAATTCTTCGTCAATCTCGTTGCGGCGCTTTTCGAGCTCGGCAAACTGGCTCGCCAGACGCTCTTTGCGCTTTTGATGACGCTCGACTTTGCCCGCCAGTTGCCGCCGAATTTCTCGCGTCTCATCGATCCGCTCGGCGAGCCGTTTGCGCGCTTCCGCCGCTTCATCCTTCGAGGCGTCGAGCAACTCACGTTCGTCGGCAAGCGTTCGCACGCGATCCTGGAATGCCAGTCGATCCCGCTCGAGCCGGGCCCATTCGGCTTCGGCCTCGGCCTGTCGACGTTCAACGGCGTCGCGATCCGCGGCGAGCTGCGTCTGGGCCTCACGGACCATCGCGACTTCGGCTTCAAGCTGCGACTGGTCCGTCGTGACATTGGATCGCAACGACTCGAATTCCACCCGCTCTTTTTCGAGGATCGCCTGCGCCCGTTCGAGTTCCGCCTGTGCGGCTTCCTGGGTTGCGCGATCCGATTCGAATCGTTCGAAGTCCGTCTCGTACGCCCGACGCAACGCGTCGAGTTCCTCGCGCTCGGCACGGACACGTTCGTCTTCCGATTGTGCCGCAAGCTCCGTTCTCGCCACTTCCGCCATGCGATCGGCGAGCAATTGTTCACGTTCGGCAACGGCCCCGTCGCGCGTCTCCAATCGCTCACGCAGCGATTCGAGTTCGTCTTTCGCCCCTTCGAATCGGGCCGTTTCCTGTTCGAGAACCTTCGTTCGCGCATCCAGAGTCGATTGAAGTTCCGCCAGTTCCGACTCGCGGCGTTGCAGATCCGCGGCGCGCTGCTCGATCGTCGATTTCGTCCGGGAGACTTCGCCTTCCCGCTCGGCGTAGGTCGACTCGTTATCCTTCAGCGCCTGTTCGCGGCGAACAACCTCAGCCGTTCGCGCAGCCAGTTCGCCGGCGCGCTGATCGAGAGCGATCGCGCGCGATTCGAGGGATTCCGCCTCGGGGAGTTTCTCGTCGAGCTCCTGCGATCGCTGCTCAATTTCCTGCTGGCGTTCCTCGATCTCGCGGCTGCGCTCTTCAAGCTCCCGAGTCGCCTCCAGCAATTCATTTTCACGCTGTTCGACGATTCGAATCTTATCTTTCAGCTCTGCGTGACGACGCTCCGTCTCTTCCTCGGATTGCTTGAGCGTCGTTTCGCGCTCGCCCAACTCGAGCATGACCTCGTTGCTGCGCTTGGCGACTTTCTCCGCCTCATCTCGATCACGCAAGACGGCCGTCCGCTCTTCATCGAGCGCCGCTTCCGCTTTTTCGACGCGGGCCTGCCACTCCTGCAAACGTCGTTCGCGATTTTCCAGCGCCCCGGAAAGCTGCGTGGATTCTTCCGTGTCCGATCCGAGCCGCGCTTCGATCTCTTCGATGCTGCGCTCACGTGTCTCCAGCATCTGGCGACGCGTATCGAGGGAGGCGATCTGTTCGTCGAGCGCCCGTTCACGCTTGGCGAGTACGTCACAGCGATCGTCGTATTCCCGCTCGCGCCGCTTGAATTCCGTTTCCGCCTCGTCTCGCGCTTCGCGAATCCGAACGTCGAGGGCCTCTTCCTGGTCCCGGATCGACTGCTCGCGCGCCACAAGCTCGCGCTCATGTTCGGCGAGGGCCTCGCGCAATTCGCTGTCGCGCTGCACGATGGCGTCTTCCAAGGCCGTCAGTTCACGCTGTCGCTCGACGGCGGCTTCTTCGATCTTGCGAATCTTCTCAGCCGTCGCCTGCTTGGCCGCTTCGGCTCGAGCCGCCAGCGTCGCCTCGCGCTCGTCGAGTTCCTTCCGACGCGCGACGGCATCTTCCTCGATCTTGCGAACCTTCTCGGATGTCGCCTGCTTGGCGGCGCCTTCCCGGGCGATCAGTAGTTCTTCCCGCTGTTGAAGCTCGACAATCCGCTGCTTCGCCTGCTCGCGAAGCTCCTCAACGCGCCGATCGACATCGCGACCGGCACTTTCGGCAATCTCAGCCTCACGCTCGGCCAGCGTCTGCTCAAGCTGATGGACGCGGGCTTCGAATTCCTTCTGAAGCTCCGCCTCACGCTGGCGCATGTTCAACGACTGCGAAACCAGCTCCGTCTGCCGCTCGTCGGCCTGCTCCTCGATTTCGCGCAGTCGTTCTTCAACCCGCGATTCGAATTGGGCGTCACGTTCGCGGAACTCGGCCGCCGTCTTTTCGAATTCGGCCTGCCGTCTGGCAATCTCCGCGTCCAACTCCGCCTTGCGAGACTCAAGCCCCTTCTCGCGCTCAGTCAGCGATGCCAGCCGGGATTCAAGTTCGCCTTCGCGTTCGCGATGACGGGCTTCCAACTGTGTCTCGCGCTCTTCCAGGCGCTTTAGTGCGCCCGTCTCCCAGGTCCGCTCACGATCGGCGATGACCTGTTCGCGCTCGGCGAGTTCGGCCTCCATGCGAAGTTCGCGTTCGCGGAGTTCCTCGTCGCGCTCGTCCAGCGTCGCCTGGCGATTGACGGCTTCTTCTTCAATTTCCCGCAGCCGACTTTCGACCGCCGATTTCGACTCGCTTTCGAGTCGCTCCAGGGCATCCTGCTTGAATTCCTCCAGCTCGCGCAGACGCGATTCGGCCGCCGTCTCAACTTCTTCCTGACGGGCCCGCAGTTGCGCGGATTGTTCATCGAGTTCCGACTGTCGCCGGGCCGATTGCTCTTCGAGCAGGCTCAGCTTTGCCTGCGCAGCAGCCTCGGCTTCGGCACGAATCGTCTCGAGATCTTCTTCGCGAGCGAGTTCCAGTTCGCGCAACTTGTCGGCGATCACGCTCTGGGATTCCGCCTCAAGATGCTCACGATCCCGCAGCCGGGCCTCCTCGAGTTCGAGCAAACGGGATTCCGTCGTGCTCTTGGCGCTGTCCGTCAGCTCTTCCAGCCGCTGAAGATTGGCGACTTCCAGCTCACGCAGCTTTTCCGCCGTCGTGCGCTCGGATTCTTCCTTCAGTCGCTGGAAATACGCCTGCCGTTCGGACTCAAACCCGCGACGGGCATTCTCCAATTCGGTGCGCTGCTGTTCGATTTCCGCCTTGAGATCTTCCTTGGCCCGGACCAGCGATTCCTGGCGTTTTGTCAGTTCGGCGCGCTGAGCGGCAAGCTTCTCGTTCTGGCCCTTGGCCGATTCGATCAGCTCTGTCGCTTTGACCTGAAGCTTGTCCCGATACGCGCGAAGCTGCTCTCGCTCGCGCGCCAGTTCGGCGCGGACCTTTTCGGCACGCGCGTCCAGGGCCGCCTGCGCCTGGGCGACGCGATCACGCAGCTCAGTCGCGCGCTTGTCGAGTTTGCGCGTTTGAATACCGATCGAACCCTGCATGCGATTCTGATAGGCGGTCCGCTCGCGCATCCGCTTCATCTCATCGCGCGCCTGATCCAGCTCCGACTCCAGGTTGGCGCCGGGAGGCGTCGTGGAACTCGGTGATTGATCTGCCTCGGTGTGATTGGCCGTGGCGGGATTGTCCATATTGCCATTGCCTCGGGCGGGCTCCGCCGCCTCTCGAATCTCAGTCTCTCCGCCGGTGGATCCTTCGGCGTCCTGGGAGACGGCTTCCGCTCCCGATTCGGGTATCGGGCGGCGCGCGGAATCGTCCACAACACTCGATTCTACCGTTTGTAACGGATTCGGCGCGGCCGAGTCGGGATTTTCTTGTGCGGATACTTGCGGAACGGGGGCCTGTGAATTGCTCTCAATCCACGATTGAATCCCAGAAATCGTGGATGACGCCGAATTGAGCCGTTCCAGATCGGCGGCCAGAAGCGTCGCTTCGTCCTGCATGTCTTCGGGAGCCGTGTCCGTCAGATGCGCGCGATCCGACGAATGCGGATCGGGCACGGGAGGATCATCCAATGGAAGTCGATCAGATCCAACGTGCACGAACGACGCGTTTCCGGGGCCGGCGGATCGGGTCGAATCCGCGGCACCGTCACGGCGAGTTTCCTGAGGCATTCTTGCAGCTCCGGTTCGCAATCCTCGCTCAGCGGAGTTGATTCATTTCCGCACGCTGAATCGGCGACACGGGCGGAACGAACAAGCCTGAGCAAACGCGAACTTCTGGTCAGGTCCCGGCCTTCTCCTCAAGACCTGTCGATTGGGCCGCCGCCTCCGCGGTGTCCTCAGTACCCATCGACGGGGACGCAACAGTTTTGTTTTCGCTCGAATCGGCCGAGACGTCTTCCATCTCGTCACTGAGCGGTATCGCGTCGCCCAGTTTGCCCTTTCCAACAGCCTTCCCGAACGTTCGAATCTCGTCCTCAAGGCTGTCGAGCCGGGACGCATCGCCGGCCAGATTGTCTTCCACGAGGCGATAGGTCGACAACTCCGCCGCCATCTTGCGAAGCGGATCCTCCATCGTGATGCCGGATCGGCTCTTGATGGCTTTCGTCGCCTCGCCCATACCGGAAAGCGTCTTGACGCGTTTTTCCAGGTCCGCCGTTCGAGACAGCAGATCCGCCTCGATATCACCAAGCCGGATATTCAGAACGCTTTCAAGGTCCGTAGCCGTCTTCTGAAGTTCGCCGCGCGCCACTTCCTCCAGCTCCATGCGGCGGGCCCGGAGTTCGGCCTCTCGCGCTTCCAGCTCGGACTGACGTTGCGCGACGTCCTGTTCGATCTTGATTCGCTTCTCACGGGCGGCCTTGACGAGCTTGGCGGCCTTGCGGCGAAGTTCCGTCTGTCGTCGCTGGAGTCGCTGTCGTTCCATGTCGAGCTTGTGAAGCAGCTCACGCTCTCGCGTTTCCAGCCGCTCCTGCGTCTCGTCGATCTGTTCGGCTTCAGTGATGATTTCCTGATGGACGCGTTCGCTCTCCGTCAATCGCGAGCGAATGGCCGCTTCTTCCGTATCCAGTTCACGAAGTCTCGCAAGAAGCGGCGCGCGTTCCTTTCGAATGGACTCACGCGAACGCGTCAGGGCGCGGAATCGATTCTCCAGCGCGGCTTCGCGCGACTGAAGCTTCTCCTGACGCCGTGTCAGGGCGGATCGCTGACGTTCCGTTTCGAAACGGAGCGTCTCAACCATCTGCTCGCTGCGCTCCATCTCCTTGCGTTCAGCATCCGCCACGCGAACCAGTTCGGCGACTTTCTCCTCGATCGTCGACAACGAATTTTCCAAGGCCCCTTCGCCCGGAACCGCGGACGCCAGATGCGTCTCCCGCATGTTGAATTCGGCGAGCTCGGCGAATCCGAGGGAACCACTCAACAGCTGGTTGATTTTCTGTTCTTCCTCGAGCAACTCCGCAACTTCCGGCGGCAAGTCATCCGTCGCCACGAGGTTGTTCGACGCATCAATTTCCAAAGCCTCGTTCGATTCAGCAACCTGAACATCGTCGGCGTCACCTTCGACGTATCGAAGCTTCTTGTCGTGCGCCGCCTGGATCAGCGCCCGCGCCTGGCGCTGAAGCGCCGTCTTGCGCTGCTCCAGTTCCTTGCGTTCGCGCTCGATTTCGTCACGGACGCGGCGGGCCCGTTCATCCAGGGCCCCTTGTGCCGCAGCGACGCGCGAGCGCAACTCATCCTTCTTTTCACGAATCGCCTCAACCGGATTCTCCGGCCGACGCTTCGTGGCATCCGGCTTTTCCGCGGCGGAATTCGAGTCTGTGTTCGGCAGGGAACCGGAACCGAGATCCGCGGCGGCCTTCTTGTTCGAGACCGGCTGCGAAGGCCACAGTTCGTCCAGACGATTGATCTGCCCCTTCGGCAATCGGCCGGCAATCATGCCCGACAGGCCGTCACCCAGAATCGCATGCTCCGCCATCGAATTCGTCGTGAGACTATTCAACGCCGGGGCGCGGGGGACGTCATTCACTTTGACTTCGAATATCAGTTCATGGGGCCCGATGCCGACGGAGTCGCCGTCGCGCAATCGCCCCGTGTGAACGCGCTGTCCGTTCATTCTCGTGAGGTCCCGACCGGACAGGTCGCGCACGACCGGCCCGTCTTCCGTCCAGACGACTACGCTGTGTCGCGGAAGAATGCACTCCTCGTCAAGAACGATGTCGCAGCCGGGATCGCTGCCGATCACGAGCACGGGATCAATGCACTTGACGGTTCCGATTGTTTGATCGTTGCGAAGGCTGAAGACAGGGGATTGGGCCGCCTCGGGATCGCCTTCGTTTTCGACTTCGGCCAGGAACGCGAACGGACCCATCGCGATCTCGTCGCCGTCCATCACGCGCGTCCATCGTATCTGCTTGTCATTGAGCCGCGTCCCGCCGGGCGCCCCCAGATCGCAGACGTAGGTTCCCGTCTTCAGGCGAACGATGGCGCTGTGAGCGGCCTCGACGTTGCCGGAAGAGAGAATAATGTCGCAACCGTCCCCGGATCCAAGGATCGACACGACCAGCGGCAAATCGCGCGGCGGTCGATGCGAATTGGATTTCAAGGGAACCAGTCGAACTCCGAAGCCACTGGCATCTGATCTAGGTAGAGGAGAAACACTCACGGGTCGCCATCCTTGCGTCAGCGGCCTCGAGCACTGGCAGGCCTCGGCAAAGCGTCTCCGACGCATGTGGCCTGCCGCGATCGAGAAAGCCCTTACATCATCCGCCCTCCAGGCGGACCGCCCTCGCGAATCCACGCGCGTGCGATTTCAATCCGGACAACCGCCCGCATCGCAAACGCACTCCGCACGTGATCTCCTATTC
>JAJDEC010000370.1 GCA_029259995.1 Phycisphaerae bacterium | reverse complement strand
TGTCGGGTCGATGACCCGACCGACTTGGCTTCGCGCGTGTTGCACTACATGACAGGCAGAAGCTGTCCGACAATTCGACCGCGCAAGAATGCTGCAATTCGCACTGAAAGTGCGACCTATGGGAGCCCAGGACAAACGAAGGCCGCAACGCGGCCGACGTGCAGTCCTGGGTCTCGTGATAGATACAAGTGTTTAGCCCTGAAGGGGCGTTCTAATTCCTGGACAGCCTCCGGCAAGCACCCAGTGGCACGTTGGGGAGTCGAATGCGGCAGGTTGTGTCGGTTCGATGCGGTTCTGCGCCTGCTGCACTGGGTGACAAGCACCCAGTGGCACGATCGCACGCACCCGGTGGCGCAATTGCGCTACGCGATTTCTTCGAAGCGGGCCGTGAAGTGGCGCAAGACGGGCGGCGCCTCGGAGATGCGCAGGCCTCCTAATGTTTCGCGGCGATTGAACACTTCGATCGTGGCTTCGGCGACGTAGTCGATGTGGCTTTGCGTGTAGACGCGTCGGGGGATGGCGTAGCGGACGAGTTCCATGTCGGGGGGCGTTTCTCCGCCGAACATGACGCTGCCGATTTCGCAGGTGCGAATGCCCGCTTCGCGATAGAGCGCGACGGCGACGGCCTGGCCGGGATACTGGTTTGCGGGGATGTGCGGGCAGAAGGCGGCGGCGTCGACGTAGACGGCGTGGCCGCCCGGCGGTTCAACGAGGGCGATGCCGGCGTCGCGCAGCTTCCTCGCCAGATAGGCCGTGCTGTAGATGCGATAGTGCAGATAGTCCTCGTGCAGCACTTCCTCGAAGCCCTGGGCCATGGCTTCGAGATCGCGGCCGGCCAGGCCGCCGTAGGACACGAATCCCTCTGTCAGGATCAGCAGGTTGCTGGCGCGTTGCGCGATCGCGTGATCGCGCATGAGCAGGACGCCGCCGATGTTGACGAGGCCATCCTTCTTGGCGCTGATCGTCGCGCCGTCGCACAAGTCGAACTCTTCGCGAACAATCTCGCGCACGGGTCGATGCGACTGGCCCGGCTCGCGCTGCTTGATGAACCAGGCATTCTCGGCGAATCGGCAGGCATCCAGAAAGAACGGCACGTCGTGCTTGTCGCAGACGGCACGGACGGCGCGGATGTTTTCGAGGCTGACGGGCTGACCGCCGCCGGAGTTGTTGGTGATCGTCAGCATGACGAGGGGGATTCGCTCGCGGCCGACATCGGCGAAGAGTCTCTCCAGTTTCGCGATGTCCATATTGCCCTTGAACGGGTGCGTCGACGCCGCGTGCCTGCCTTCGTCGATGACGAGATCGACGGCTTTGGCGCCGGAATGTTCGACATTGGCCCGCGTCGTGTCGAAGTGGTTGTTATTGGGCACGACGTCGCCGGGTTTGCACATGACTTCGAAGAGAATTCGCTCGCTGGCCCGGCCCTGATGCGTGGGAAGGATGTGTTCGATGCCCGTGATTTCGAGAAGGCGATCGCGGAAGCGAAAGTAGCTCGTCGCGCCGGCGTAAGACTCGTCGCCGCGCATGATCGCGGACCATTGGTCGCTGCTCATGGCGCCCGTACCGCTGTCGGTCAGAAAATCGACCAGGACGTCTTCGGCATGGAGACGGAAGAGGTTGTATCCCGCGGCGCGCAATGCGTTTTCGCGATGTTCGGGCGTTGTCATCTGGATGGGTTCGACGACTTTGATTCGGAAGGGTTCGATGACGGTTTTCATGGAGAGGCGTCCTTGATGCGTCGGCCGGGTTGTGACGGCTCGACGCCCGGGATTATAGATGCGGATGTCTTTTTTTGCGTGGCGTCGCGGCTGACTGTGCGCGGTCGATCTCACGATTCGGCACCAAAGTAGTGCGGATAGGATCGGGCGTGCTTTGGGGCGTCGCCTATTGCACGTCGAAGTGGTTGCGCGTGTGCGGGTCGTCGCGCAGCGTTCTGACGCCGTGATGCAGGCGCGACTTGACGGTTCCGACGGGGATGTTAAGGGCCGCTGCGATCTCGTCCTGCGTCATGTCGTCGATGTAGCGCATGAGGATGACTTCGCGTTGCGCTTCGGGGAGTCGTGCAAGGACGACGTGCAATTCGTGGAGATGCGGGGGCGTCGTCTCGGGCGGGGCTGTGAGTTCGTTCACGGATTCGATCGAGAGATGGCCTTCGCGATTGCGCTTTCGGAGTCGGGCAATGGCCGCATGTTTGACGACGGGATAGAGGAACGTCGTCGCTTTGGCAGTGAGTTTCAGATGCGGCGCTTTCCGGATGAGATAACCGAATGTGTCCTGGAGAACATCGAGCGAATCGGATTCGTTGCGCGTGAATCGAAAGGCGAGACCGTAGACCCAGGCGTGATGCCGTTGGTAAAACGTGTCGAAGGCCGTCGTGTCGCCACGATTGATGGCGGCGAACAGTTGGACGTCCGTTCGGTAGTCGCGGGTTGCGGGTTCACTCACAGGGTTGGGCCTTTGCGTCGGTTTTCGGGCACATTATGCGCGCGGGCCGCTCAAAAGTCTTAAGAGCAGATTAAACAGCCCTTCGAACAGAATTCGCGCAGAAGACATGGGGCGAATCGACTTCGGAATCTAAGTAAGTACGGGGAATGATTCATCGTGTGGAACCGGCTAATAGCCGGTTCGTTACAGTCGCGACGTCTCCGCAACACTAAACGAATGATTCCGGGGGGCAGCCTAGTCTAAGCGACATCGAGGAAGCATCGATGCTGCGTCGGCGAACGGTCGGCGTACTTTGAAGAATGCACACTGGCGACCTGTTGACGGATCCGTCTGAAACGAATCGCCGCGAGTCGGTCGTCGTCCCGAACGGGCAAACCCTGCGTCGGATGACGATTCGGAGTTCGGCTGATACGCGGAAGAATCTGAGGAATGTAGAACAGGACTCCGGCGAATCGGCGAGTCTCGGGTTCGCCCAAATCGTTCATTATTTCCACGCACCATATGCACGTTGCCGTTCACTTTCTTTGGGGCCTGTTCCAAGGCAATGGGCCGCTGTTTCCTTGCAGCTCTCGAATCCGGGGATTGCGGCCGAATCTCTCCTCGAATCGCATTCTTCCCAGGCCGTTTCACTGGAATATTACCGATTTACGGACCATTGCCGCTGAAAACAGCCAGGTGGCCGGGGAAAACCCGGCGACTCTACGCCTTGTCTTGTTGGAAGCGGCCTGATTCTTGGCTGCTCGAACAAGAACTCCTGCCGGATCCGGGACGAGATCGGGCCGTCGTCCCGCCGGCGATTCTCTTCGGAGGCAAGGCGAACATGGACAGGACGACAATCAATCAATCGGCTGGAAGGTGCAGACGGGAAAGCGGAACACGACTTAGAACGGCGACGTGGCGCCACACGATGCTCGCGATTCTGGTTG
>JAJDEC010000369.1 GCA_029259995.1 Phycisphaerae bacterium | reverse complement strand
GCTGTTCGATCGCTACATCGAACGCTGGAATCTCGAAAAGCGGGATCCGTCGCTTGAGTTCAGCGCCCCGAAAGAGCCGATCGTCTGGTACATCGAAAAGACGGTACCGCTGCAATATCGCCGCTGGGTCAAGGAAGGCATTCTCGAATGGAACAAGGCCTTCGAGAAATGCGGAATCCTGGACGCAATTGAAGTCGTTCAACAGGAAGAAGATCGTTTCGGCGATTACGATCCTGAGGACGTGCGCTACAACTTCTTCCGCTGGATCGTCACGGGCCGCGGATTCGCCATGGGCCCTTCGCGCGCCCATCCGTTGACGGGACAGATCTTCGACGCCGACATCGTCATGGACGATGCGATGGCGCGAATCTACGTCAATCGATATGACCTGCTGACCGGCGATGAATCGTCATGGTCGCATTACGACCCGTACATGCAGGCATTCTTCGAAGCCCATCCGCGATACAAGTTCAAGACGGCGCGCGACCTGTTGCTGCCGAATCTCCAGGTGCGCGAGGATCCGAACGCGGAATTCCTCGGCAATCTGATGAAGCGAATGCACAATCGCGGCCGACCGCTTTGCGAATGTGCCGCAGGCATGGCGCATCAGGCGCGCTTTGCGTCC
Organism: Phycisphaerae bacterium; assembly: GCA_029259995.1. Lineage (GTDB taxonomy): Bacteria > Planctomycetota > Phycisphaerae > UBA1845 > UTPLA1 > ECT2AJA-110-A. The sequence goes on along the minus strand of JAJDEC010000369.1, from coordinate 13,606 downwards.
TTCGCCATGGAAGCCAAGGGCGTCGGCCGCAACAGCGAAGAGTTCATCGGCCAGATCATCAAGGAAGTCGTCATGCACGAAGTCGGCCATTGCCTCGGACTTCGGCATAACTTCAAAGCCAGCACGTGGAAATCCATGGACGAGATCCTCAAGTCCAAGGACGCCAACGAAGCAAACGTCGGTTCAGTCATGGATTACAACCCGGCCATCGTCGCGCCTCGCGGTGATGATCAGGGCTCGTTCGTCACGCGAACCATCGGCCCCTATGACTACTGGGCCATCGAATACGGCTATCGGCCCGTCGGCAAGCCGTACAAGGACGAAGGCGAAATGCTGACGAAGATCGGCAGCCGCGCCGCTGAAGCCGGCCTCGCCTATCTGACGGACGAAGACACATTCGGTTCGATTTCACCTGATCCGGGCTCCAATCGTTTCGACATGGGCAGCGACGTCATGGCCTACGCCGAGCAGCAGATCGCCTTGTCGGACAGCCTGCTCAAGGACGTCACGAAGTGGGCCGTCAAGGACGGCGAATCCTACAACAAGCTTCGCCGTGCCGTGGAAAGCATCCTGAGCCAGAAGGCGCGGGCCACGAGCTTCGTCGCACGATTCCCCGGCGGTCTGGATCTGAATCGCTCGCACAAGGGCGATACTGATTCAAAGGCGCCAATGACGCCGGTCGATCCGAAGCTGCAGCGCAAAGCGCTGCAATTCGTGTGCGACACCGTGTTCAGCGAAGACGCCTACAAGATCGATCCCGAGTTGCTCAGCCATCTCTCGGCGGGTCGATTCTCGCACTGGGGCTCGGATGAATTCGACTTCTTCGTCGAATTCAACGTCCACGATTTCGTCGCCGCGGCACAAAACCGATGCCTTTTCGCGTTGACGAACCCGTTCGCCATTGGTCGCATCCACGACAATCAGGTCAAGTTCACGGGCGACGATCGATACACGCTCGGCGAACACATGTCGGCCCTGACGGATGCGATCTGGTCGGAATTGAACGACTCGGATCGAACCGGCACGGAAAGCAAACCCCTGATCAACAGCTTCCGCCGGAATCTGCAACGGCAGCATCTTGACGAGCTGATGAATCTGGTTCTGTCCGAGCCGGGCGGAATCGTTCCGGCCGACGCCAACGCGATCGCAAGACTCAGCGTTTCGGATCTCTCCAAGAAGATCAAGAAGCAACTTGAGAACGGCGACATGGACATTGCCAGTCGCGCCCATTTGTCGGACATCAAGACGCGCATCGACAAGGCGCTCGAGGCGCAATACACGGTTGATCGATACGGCAGCATGGGCGGGCTGTTCTTCTTCCGCCCGACGGAGTCGAATCCGGAAACGTTGACCGTACTCCCTCAGCACTGATCGAGCCCATCGACCAGGAAAAACTGAGACTCTCGCCCCTCGTCGCTCGCTGCGACGAGGGGCTTTTTTTTTGGTTCTTCACGGATTCGCGGAACGCCGGCCATCACGTTCTGGAAGATGAGGACGTGTTACACTCTGAAAGTTGGATTCTGCGCCGCGAAGGATCCCGGAGGGATCAAATGATGATAGCCCGGCGATTTATCGCTGGGGCGCGCGGCGCCAGTTACCAATCTCCGTCCGGTAGGGACGGAATGAGCGCCACGCGCCCGGCTCGCGCCGTCCCACCGGGACGACGATGCGCAGGAAAACGCTCGTCGCAATCCGAGCCTTGAAAAGGGCTGGGCTGTTTTCAAATCGTCCCTGCGGGGACATGGTCGAACGCCGCTGCCGCGTCGACAAGAGCCGTCAACAGTCCCCGCAAGCCCGTGATGAATCTTCCTCCTGGTTCTTGATCCTTATTTCGGGGAACGCCCGCGGATTGACTATCTCAATCCCTCGGCAGTCGCCAGCCAGCCAATCGAGCCAAAGCCGCCGTGCCCACCCGACAAGCCGAGATGCACTTTTTTTCTCGAAATCACCCGGGACCTGGCCGAAGGCAAATTCTGTACTTGACACAGCCGATTGAAATTTTGCAGAATTAGCCGCGCGGCATGAGTTTGCCCCGGCGTCGCCGGCCAGACTGACATGGTGCATGTGTTGACTCGTTGGTGGGTAGACACACATGAGGTAAAGCGTAAATCGACACGTCGATCGCTCGGTGGAGAAGTCGCGGGATGATTGAACTGAAAAGTGCTTCCAGCAGGACCTTGGAATTCCAACCAAGACTGAACTTCCTCGAAATCGCTTTCGCCCGATCGCGACAAGAGGCGATGCGTTTGCGGAGTGTACTCCGCGATGCGGCGATTCTTGCGGACATCGAACCCGGTGAATCGCCCCGACGCGGCGTGGCCGTCCTGGTTGAATCGTCAAATCTTGTCAGCGCGTCGGAAATCCTGGTGACGCACGCACAAGCATCCAGCGCGTCCATCAACGGGGCATTTGATGACGATGACGACGAATTCGACGACGATGACGACGACTTTTCGGACGATGATGACTACGACAAGGACAACGACGACGATTACTTCGTCGACGACGACGATGACGACGACGATGATTTCGCAAACGACGACGAAGAGTAGCCGATGTACCCTGCAAGCCCGGCGCGCGCGCCCGGCATCACAGGGGGTTATCGGTTATGCCGCAGGATCTCAAATCGACATCCGAATCAGTTGAAGCGAACGTCGCCACGGCATCGTCAATGTCCACCGGCGATGCGGATTCTCACGAGGCGAACCAGGGGCCGCCTGAACGGCGGAAATCTGTCGTCGATCGACGACACGGGCTCGAACGTCGGCGCGGTCCCGGCCGACGCCGTTCTGAATCCCGACGCACGGCCGAAGAAGGCGAACTGGATCCGGAGCAATTCGAATTCGTGATGGCGATCGACGAGTATAAACGTGCCAACAATCGCCCATTTCCCAGTTGGACCGAGGTGCTTGAAGTCATAAAATACCTTGGTTATCGGAAAGTTGCGGAAAAAGGCGAGCACGTGGACCGCCCCGCCGCTGCCGATGAAGATGAATAGAGTCTCCCGGCGCTGAATCGACGACGGCGCTGGGCGCGGTATCGCAAGATGTCCGGCAAGGACGTCGGCATGCTGTTGCTGCGTCGTCGCCAATACTTCGCGTTCGACTCTCGAGATTCAACATGGCCCAGTTCGCCGACGGCCAAATTGCCTATCACGTGCTCATGCTGATCGGAAGTGCTGGGCCGGTTGCCATCTACTTTCTTTCGCTGGGCCTGATGAACTGCAGCGCGCGGCCCTGTCTCGTGTCGGCTCGATCGGATTTCATCGCCTTGTCGGTCGTGCTGGCCCCGTTGCTGCTTTGGAGCCTGCCGGTCGCGATCCAATTCGGGTCGGGCTGGATGCTCGGGCTCGCGGCGATCGTACTGGCCATCCTGTTTCGCAAGCTCGTTCCAGGTCGGAGCGATGGATTTGTCATCTATAACGTGTCACGCGGCTGCGGGACCGGTTTGATCGACGCCATCGTCACACATGACGAAGCTGGTTTTCGCCGATCCGATGAGGACGAATGGACGTCCGCGGACGGATCGATCCGCATTTCGATCAACGCATTCGTATTGTTGCGCAGCATCTCGATTCAATTTGCCGGATGCCCCTCACAAGGGACGCATGAATCGTGTGAAAGGATTCGCGCCCAACTCGAGCGCCGGCTGAAACACGTTGAGCAACTTCCCTCCATCGTCGGGGCCGGTCTCGTGTTCGCGGGCGTCGGTATCGCCGTCGTGCCGATGTGGCTCGTGACGCGCCACATTCAGGACCTTGTAGACGCCGTGGCGTCCTTTTTCGGCTAATTCCGAAGCGCCCCCTCGCCGCGATCCGGCAAAGGCTTATACTGATTCACGCATGACCTCCCAACGCAGCGATTCCGACCCTCGACTAATTGACGACGAGCGCGAGTTCCTATCGCTCTGTGATCGTTTACATACCGTCGGCGGATTTGAGTTCGATACGGAATTCGTCGGTGAGGACCAATTCCGCCCCGAGGTCTGTCTGATCCAGGTCGCCGCCGAGGGCGAGATATTTCTGATCGATCCCCTTGTCGGGTTCGGCGTTGAGGCCTTCTGGAAGCTTGTCGCCGCCCCCGAGATTCTGAAGATCGTCCACGCCGGACCGGAAGATGTTGCACAAACCTGGCATATTCTCGGCGTCGCTCCGCAGAACGTTTTCGACCTGCAAATCGCAGCCGGATTTGTCGGGCATGGTTATCCCATCAGCCTGAGCCGTCTCGCGCGGATTGCAGTCAACAGCAAGATGCACAAGGCGCATACTCTGTCGGACTGGCGACAACGACCGCTGCACGAGGACCAGATTCTCTACGCCGCGGAAGACGTCGCCTACTTGCGCGGGATCCACGACAAACTCCGACGCAAGCTCGAAAAACTGAATCGCGTCGAGTGGCTTCTGGAGGAATGCGATGCGATGTGTCGCGCGACGGAGCCGACCGACGATCGGGAACAACGGCTGAAGCGCCTGAAGGGCGCCGGGGCATTGTCACCGCGTGATCTGGCCATCGCATACGCGATTCTCGACGAGCGGGAGAAACTTGCCACGGAATACAATCGTCCCGTCCGCACGGTCATTCGCGATCACATCGTCGTCGAACTCGCGCGGCGCGGCTGGACGGATTCCGACAAACTTCGCTCTGTTCGCGGTCTGAATCTCGCTCGAGCCGGCATCGATCGCGTCGCCAAGGCAATCGAAATCGCCAAGAAGATCCCCAAGGAGGAGTGGCCGGAACTCCCCAACAAGGAAGACGCACCGCACGAGGACATTCTGATCGATGTGCTTGCGGCCGTGATCAAGGACTTCTGCATTCACAATCACATGTCCTACGGCCTGCTCAGCAAGAAGCAGTGGCTCCGGGATTTCGTCCGTTCCCATACGCGACCGGACGAAGCGGGAAGAGAGAATCCCCTGACGACCGGCTGGCGGGCCGACTGCCTGGGGCGTCTCCTCGAAGAGATGATCGAAGGCCGCGCTTCCATCAAGATTCAGCGAAACAACGGAGATCATCAAATCATTGTGGCCACGTAATCCCGCGATTCTCAGACGCCAATTCCGCTCTCGGAACGCTGAAAACACTGTTTTTACACACTTCTAACCCGCCACGAACACCTCAGCCCTAGCGTTTGAAGCAATCTGTTGTCTAAAATGGTAGGTTTGAGCTGACGATGACTCCGGTAACTGACAACCCGGATCGCGTGTTCGAATCGGGAAGGACGCCCGAGCCGACGATGTCGTGCGTCCGCCGAATTGGTCGTGAGGAATATGCCAAAGCAGTTCATGAACATTCAGGATGTGGCGAGAAGCCTGCACGTATCGACTCGGGAAGTCGTGCGTCTGGTCGAGGCGCGCATTCTGCCCGCAACGAAAGTCGGAAACGTCTGGCGATTTCGCACAGGCGAAGTCTGGAACTGGATTGAGGAAAATATTCACACACTGACTGAACGGCGCGCTCGCGATCGACATCCTGAACTGGCAAGTCAACTTCTGATTTCCGCATCCCTCAAGGAGCACGGCGTCATCGTCGATCTCGACGCACGAACCAAGGCCTCAGTCCTTCGGGAATTGGCGCAACTGGCCGAGAGCGTGGATCCATACATCGATGCCGCAGCGCTCTTCGAAGGGCTGGAGGCACGGGAGCGGGAAGATTCGACGGCATTGCAGGACGGCGTGGCCGTGCCGCATCCGGCGCGATCCCAGTTTTCCGAGGGACCGATCGTCGTGGCGGCCCGCACACTGAGTGGAATCTACTTTGGCGAACGCGGCGGCGGTAAGACGGACTTGTTCTTCGTCGTCTGCTGTCCGGATACGAAAGAACACTTGTTATTCTTCGGGCGATTATGCAGGCTCCTGATCGATCCGGCACTTCAGTCGCAGCTGCGCGACGCCGAAGATTCGGCGGACTTCATTGCCAGCATCGAATCTGCGGAACGGCGCGTCTGCGGCATCGACGAATAGATCGACACACATCCAGGTATTCATCTCCATTCGCAACACCAGGCAATCAAAGAAAAATCGACGACCTTGGGAATTCGGCGCCCAACTGCCCCGCATAGGGACGCATCGGCACGCAATCGCGCTACGGCGTCGCGGCCTTTTGATTCACTTCAGCGGTCGCTCGATCGATCGCGTCATTGATGCGACGCATCAAGTCCATGTAATCCGCCTCACAGCGGACCAGGGCCTTGATCTTTTCATTCGACGCAACTTTTCCCTGGAGTTCCGCCAAAGCGCGTTTTTCGTCGACCTCAACAGGCTTCCCCTGCGCGGCCTTTGTGTCGATTTCCCGCGATTTGTCCTGATACGACTTCAAGAGGGACTCCGCATCGCTGTCCGCCTTGATGGCCTGGACGGCGTCGAAATAAGCCCTCATTTTCGGGTGCGCGGCAATCTTCTTGCCGAGCGACTCGGCGTCAGTAATGATCTCATCCATCGTCGGCCTTTCGATAAGCTTCGAATCGCCGACGCGAACAACGCAATTCCGGGGCGCGACGATTCAAAGACAATATCGTCGCCCGCCCCATTTCAACATGCAAGCATGGAGGCACAATGGCCAAGCATTTCTCAGAACGTATTGTCGAATTCCTGGGCGATCCGAAGTATCGACCGATGCGGGCGCCCAAGCTCGCGCGGGCGATGGGCATCGCCGACGCCCATCAGGGCGACTTTCACGACGCCGTCGACGCGCTGCGCCGCAGCGGTCGCGTCGTCCTCGGCAGTAACAACGCCGTCTCGCTCCCCCATCGCGGCGGACAGATTGTCGGCGTCTTCCGCGGCAACCCGCGCGGATTCGGATTCGTCGTCCCCGATGAGGACACGGCACACGGAGACTTGTATATCCCCGAAGGCGAAACGCTGGACGCCGTCACGGGCGATCGCGTGATGTGCCACGTATTCAGTCGTGGCAAGCGCGGCGGCAAACCCGCATTCGGCGGACGAATCGTGGAAGTCGTCGAACGCGGAAACAGCCAGTTTGTCGGACGTTTGCACCAGAATGAAAAAATCTGGTACGTCGAACCCGATGGAAAGGCCCTGCATGGCCCCGTGCTGATCGGCGATCCCGGAGCAAAATCCGCCAGGCAAGGCGATCAGGTCGTCATCGAACTGACGCAGTATCCTCGCGACGGCAAACCCGCGCGCGGCGTCATCATCGAGCGACTCGGGGATCGAAACGAACCCGGCGTGGACCTCATCAGTATCTGCCGACAATTCCATCTGCCTGACGAGTTTCCGAAGGAAGTCATCAGCGAGACGCGATCCCTGGCGCGGGAATTCGACCCCGACGCCCTCGAGGCAGAACGCGAGACCGTCGAGCAGCTCGTCATCACGATCGATCCCGACGACGCGCGCGACTTCGACGACGCCATCTCGCTCCGGCGCCTCGACATGGGCGGCAAGCGGCCCTCGAAAAAGAAAAAGACGACGGGCCGAAGGACGGCGACGGCCGCAGCCGCCTGGGAGCTGGGCGTCCACATCGCCGACGTCAGCCATTTCGTCCGACCGGGCACGGCCCTGGACGACGAGGCGCTGGAGCGCGGCACGAGCGTCTATCTGCCCGGCAAAGTCATCCCCATGCTGCCCGAGACGCTCTCCAACGGTCTGTGCAGCCTTCAGGAAGGCGAACCGCGGCTCTGCAAGAGCGCGTTCATTCGATATGACGCCGATGGCAACGTCGTCGGCGCCCGCTTCGCCAATACGATCATCCGATCGGACAAACGGCTGACGTATGGTCAGGCAACGGAGATTCTCGACGGAAAGCGCCGCGGATTCCCGAAGCCCGTGGTCGACCTCGTGATGGCGATGAACGAACTCGCCAGGACCATTCGCCAACGACGGCTCAACGACGGCATGATCGTACTCGAACTGCCCGACGTTCGTCTGATTCTCGACGCCGACGGCAAAGTCATCGACGCCGAACCCGAGGACACGAGCTTCAGCCACACGATCATCGAAATGTTCATGGTCGAAGCCAACGAAGCCGCTGCCCGCTTGTTGCATGGTCTAGGTGTGGGTTATCTACGCCGAATCCATCCCAAGCCCGACGAGGAATCGCTCGAAGCCATGGCGCGATTCGTCCAGGCGTCGGGCATCAAGATGCCCAAGAAGATCGAGCCGCACGATATGCAGAAGCTGCTCGACAAATTGCGCGGCGATCCGGAGAGCTATGCGATCAATCTCGCCGTCCTTCGCTCGATGTCGATGGCGGAATACTCTCCCAAACCCGTCGGCCACTTCGCGCTCGCGAGCGAAAACTACGCACACTTCACGAGCCCGATCCGCCGCTATCCCGATTTGCTCGTCCATCGATCCATCGACGCCCATCTGGCGGCTCCGAAAAAGAAGAACCGGAAGAAAGCCGGAAAATCAGACGACGCGGCGGCGTCCAAGGCACTCGTCGACGTGGGCAAACAGATGTCATACCTGTCGCGCCGCGCTGAAAGCGCCGAACGCGAATTGAAACAGGTCAAAGTGCTGACGCTGCTGTCGAACGAGATCGGCGAGGAATTCGAAGGCGTCGTCACGGGCGTGACCAACTTCGGCATGTTTGTGCAGCATCCGAAGTACCTCACGGACGGCCTGCTCCGCATCGAGGACCTGGGCGATGACTGGTGGGACGTCAACACGCGCACGGGCCGCATTACGGGCGAGCGCAGCGGGGATACGTTCGCGCTCGGATCGAAACTGAACGTCCGCATCGATCAAGTGGATGTATCCGGCCGGCAGTTGAATCTCATCCTTGCGGATCAACCCGCCAAGAGCCCGTCGCGACGCGGCCGCAAAGATGGTCGATCAGCGTCCGGTGGCAATCGCAGCGGCGGCCCCGCCAATTCGAGAGGCGGCCCCAGGAACGGCCCGCCGAAGCACACAGGCAAGCCCGGCACAAAGCGCTCGTCATCGCCCAAGCACGTCACGAAAAAGAAGAGTCGCGGACGACGTGCCAGGAAACGCTGAGTCGTCGGAATGGGATCCGATCGACTTGCATCTCGGCGTCGGCGTTCCATCGTGCGCGAACGCGACGCCGTTCATTTGTCATATCCGGCATGTCCCGGATGCACGGCGGGGATAATGTCCGGTCCAAGGTACACGAGCTTGCGATTCGCCTTTTCCATGTGGTCCAGGCTGACGCGGGATTTTTCGAACAGTCCCTTGCCGTCGCGGCCGCCGGATCGCAGAAACATGAATTCGTCGTGCGCCGACTTGTATTGTTCCGACGCACCGTGGCGCGTGCCGCTGTTGTCGAAGACGACGAGGTCCTGATAGCCGCGGAAGGGGCCGGCCTCCAGCATGTCCAGATCTCGCGACTGATACGTCCCCAATCCCAGCATGCGCGAAATCGCTTCGAGAAACGCATCGCCATACGCCTCGCCAAGTCGAAGATAATGCGCCGCGACGTCACGGCGCAGTGTCTGCAACTGCTCCGCCCCGATTGGATACACGCGTCGATGCTCGGTCCATGAAGTCTTCGGCGAAACCGCAAGGAACTCGGCGACATACGCATCCGTCACGAGCCGCGCCCCCAGTTCGTCGAGCATCTCCACAAGCCGCTTGAGCGCAAAACGATTCGGCGTGTTGTTGAGCGCCAGGACGATCCGTGCCGGCCGGTTCCATTGGCTCATGTTTCGAAGCGCGAAATTCGGCGAATCAAAGAAGTCCCGATCGTATTCCAACAGCGATCGCACTTCGACGATGAACCGATCGCGATACTCTGTCGCCAGGGACGGCGAAGCACCCGGCGAATCCGCGATGATGCGCTGCATCATGCCGTATCGCGTCGATGCGAACTGGAACACGTCCTCAGGAACGTCGCCCGGAAACCGATTCGGATTGAAAGGACTCAACGGCCGCCGAATCCGATTGGGATCGAGAATTTCGAACCCGAGCCCCACGCGCAATTTCGCAAGCCGCTCCGAAGGATGCTCACTACTGCTCAGGAATGGCACGTCGACCGTACTCGCCGGATCGCGCTGAACCGGAAGCTGGAAGTAACCAATGTGCCGCCCTTCATCCCGATCCGCGCGCTCGCGATCCGCTGTCGGAAAACGCGCCCGAATCAGCAGGTGCGTCATCGTCTTTTCCTCATCGACGCGCTCGCCGCGATCCGCACCCGTCAAAGGAGACGTTCCCGTCGCGCCGCTGCCGCTCTTGGTGAAGAAGGACGAAATCGGCGTGACCTGGTTCGGTCCGAGCTCCGTCGTAAAGGACGTCAAGTCATTGGCGTCGCCCAACTGCGTGGCGCCTGCCTGCTGAATGATGTTTCCTTGTGACGAATAAAACGTGAGAGAAATCGATGAGTTCGCTTCCTTCTTGCGGATGGCGGCGTCTTCGATCGCTTCGGCGTAACGATCCTGAAAAACCTGTTCATACGTTCGCGCATCTCGACCGGCCCGGATCGATCGTCGACGAAACTGTCGAAACACGTCCGTCAGAATCGCCCGCAGTTCTTCATTGCTGCGCGACGCCAGCATTCGCTGCTTCAGATCGCCCGGCATGTTGGAGTCCCGCAGGAACATCGTCAGCTGAACGCGCGATACCAGATCGGCCCGTTCCTCTTCCGTCAGTGTCGTCGATGAACCGGGAATCGGCGTGATATCAAAGCTCTCGATGATCAGCCAGGTACCTGCTGTCGCTTCAATCTTGCTGATCGCGCCCGTGCCCGTGGCAACGACCTGCTGCTGATTCTCCTGCGAGATCAATGCGGCAATGCCCCGATACGTGTTCGTGTTCGGTCCGACGGGCACTGTGTATTCCGTCAGCGTCTCCGTCTTCTTGATCTTGTGCACGATCAGGTTTCGCTCAATGCGATCCCAGAATTCGCGAAGGCTGTCGACGACTTCCGATGTCAGCGAATGGCGAATCCCATCCGGGCCGATGTAGCTGAATCCCGCCACTTGTTCGCGACCGTCGAAGAATAAGTCGTCGGCGCCGGCCGAGAATTCCGTACCGATCGTCGTCACGCCGCTCACCTGCGGCGGTGGAAGCGTCGGTGTACCGATTCCGAGGGGAATCGTCCCTGCGGGCAGCATCCCCGCCGCGATTCCGTTCAGCGTGCGCGCCTGCAACTGCTGATTGGCGACGGCCAGCAGCGAATTCAGGCCGGTCTCCCGCAACACTCGGCGATCGCTGAACCCGGGACGATTGTCGTGAACGCCTTGAAACTGACCCCTGAAACGTGACGCAAGAGCGCCGGACGTGATGTCGCGATCCGTCAGTCGAACGGCCTCGATGCTGATAATCGCGTCTTCCGCCATTCGCCGTTCGAGCTGATCGGCCTCCGCGAGAAAGGTCCGCATCATCGACTTGGGCAATACCACTTCGACGTCGCCGATCTCGGGATCGTAATGGATGCCGGGCTTGTCCAGTGACGACGGCGGTCGAAACCCGGCGATCTCCAGATCGCGATTGATCTTGACGACGAGCGGCTTGAGCCGCTGGATGAATTCGCCTTCACGAATGATGTAACTGAATCGTCGCGACTCCTTGAGCCAGTCGCCGTCGCGACCGCTGCCCTGCAACGCGGCGCCTTCGAGCTTCAACGCCTTGCCGACGCGTTCCCGAATCGAAGTCGCCTCTTCGTCGGCCTTGTAACCGGCGCGGCGTGCGTCGCGAATCTGTGCAACTTCGCGATGGGCGAGAGACTGGAAATACGCCTGTGAGGTGCGATCGAATTCCGGCCTGCCCGTATCGACGAGCTGTCTCGCCGTCTGGATGATGCGAATGCTGATTTTGACGTATTCCGCTTCTGCCACATCGTGGAGCAGGAATCCGACCGTCTGATGTTTGGGGCCTTCGTAGCCGTCCGGAAAGATGTCCGGCGCCTGAACGAGGAATCTCCGTTCGGCGGGAACCGGAATGAGAATCAGTCCCCGCTCCGGATTGAAACGATCCGCGAATTGCGTCAACAGGAAGTCGCCCATTTCGTCGAGCACGGCCTCCATGCTCACGCGGGACAGCGCCGACAACGATGCCGCCTTCTCGCTGTTCAGCCGTAGACTGATTGGCAACAAATCCGTTTCAAAAAGCGCCGCCATGGATTCCGGCGTGACGCGAACCGTGAATCGAATCGCCTGAGGTGCAGCAGCAACGGCCTGGCGCGGCTGAAGCTCGATCGTCAGTCGCTCGGCAGGCGATTCGGTCGTCGCGGAATCCGTCGGCTTTGTCCCGTCGCCCAGGGCGTTTGAGGCGCACAGTACGCCGACCATCGCGATGCGCGCGAAAATACGAGCCGCGCCAGTCATGTAATTCGAGATCGACGCACCTTCACGCATATACAGCTTGACTTTCCCATAGGGCATGTTGATGGCTGGCCATTTTCTATTGTGCGATCTCTGGTCCTGACGATCGCTGCGCACGATTACGCTGCGCGCTATTTCACCCTTATTCATCGGTCCGAAAACGCGCCGCGCGTGAACGCGCAAGAGCCGCCGCCAAACCGGCGAAAGCTGCGTGACTTCGGCGGGCAATCGCCCATTGACACATGTCTCGGTCACGATCTGTGCCGACGTGCGTTCGCCGATACGATCAATTACCATCGCCGGCCACACGGAGAGCGAGATTTCGAAGCATGCCTCAGATCGCCGTCGATCAACTAAGCAAGGTCTTCAAGGTCCCCGAACGGGAAGGCGGCATCCTCGCGTCGATGGGCAGCCTGTTTCGTCGAAAGTATCGCGATGTTCGTGCCGTGGACGGCGTCACGTTCGAAGTCAATCAGGGCGAGATCGTCGGATTCCTCGGGCCCAACGGCGCCGGGAAGACGACGACGCTCAAGATGCTCTCCGGTCTCCTCTTCCCGACGCAGGGCAGCGCCACCGTCCTTGGTCATACACCCTGGAAGCGCGAATCGGCCTACCTGCGACGAATCAGCATGCTGATGGGCCAGCGATCGCAACTGCAATGGGACTTGCCTGCGATGGACTCGTTCCAGGTTCACGGCGCGGTTTACGACATCCCGAAGCAACAATTCAATCAGACGCTCGACGAGCTTGTCGAGCTGCTCGATATTTCCGGCGTGCTCAAGAAACAGGTGCGCACGCTCTCCCTCGGCGAGCGAATGAAATGCGAAATCTGCGTGTCCCTGTTGCATCGTCCGGAGATTCTCTTTCTCGACGAACCGACGATCGGCGTCGACATCGAGATGCAGGCGCGCATTCGTCGTTTCATCGGCGAATACAACAAGAAATACGGGGCCACGATCATCCTGACGAGCCACTACATGGCGGACGTCACGGCATTGTGCGAGCGGATCGTCGTGATCGATCATGGCAAACTCCTCTTCGACGGCCTGCTGCCCGAGCTGTCGGCGCGAATGGCGCCCTACAAAGTGATCAAGATCGATCTCGATCGCGCCGTCAACGATTACAGCTTTGACGCCATCGGCGAAGTGATGAGCTGCGAGGATCGAAAAGTGGTCCTCCGAGTGCCGCGCAAGGCGGCATCGACGGCGACGGCGAAACTGCTGAACGACCTGCCCATTCTCGATCTCACGATCGAAGATCCGCCGATCGAAGACGTCATCGCCCGCGTGTTCGGCGGGAAATCCACGGAATCGTCGACGCAAGACAACGCGACGCAATCTTCTGCCCCGGCGGGCCAGGTGAAATGAGGGCG
>JAJDEC010000368.1 GCA_029259995.1 Phycisphaerae bacterium | reverse complement strand
GGCTGGTGTGGTGCCTCATCCAATCGTGCGAATTCGAACTCGAATTCGGGGAGTGTGGGCGTCTCGCCCGCACAAGCACAAGTGCGAAATACGGGCGGGCGTCTCGCCCGCACAAGTACAAGCGCGAAATACGGGTGGGCGTCTCGCCCGCACAAGCACAAGCGCGAAATACGGGCGGGCGAGACGCCCGCACTCCCCTAAGTTAAATGCAGAATGATTCATTGAATGTGGCACAGGCGAGTCGCCGGTTCCACAGAATGATTCATTCTTCCTGCAAACTTAGTCCTTGCGATCGCGTTCCAGCGCCGGTACGTGATCGGGATGATGCAGAACAAACCACGTCTGCTTCATCGGATGCGACCAGTTCGGGAACTTGCAGAGCAGGCCGGCTCGCCCCGCGGCGGCTTCGATGTAGCCATGCGTGTAGCAGGCCTGTTCCGGATAAATCCATCCGTCGCCTTCGTAGTCAATCTCGCCTTCCTGGAAAGTCGCGGCGAACAAGCCCTTGGGATTGAGCACGCGGCGGGCCTCGGCAAAACACTTTTCGAGCTGGTTCTTCGCCGTGTGCGTGAAAATGGCCTGGCCGAGAAGAAAATCGAATTGCCGTCGAAACACACCCAGATTGAACTCAGCGTTGTGATCAAAGGCCGGCTGCTTCATCCGCACGAACTCCCGACCGATTTCCTCCCGGATTCCCGTTTCGACGAGCCAGCGTTCGGGCTCGATACCGAAGTAGCGGCCGGGAAGCAGGTAGGCCATCAGCAGTCGTCCTGCGCCAAGCGAACCGCAGCCGATATCAAGCACGGCGTGTTCTTCCCGCAACCCCGACGCGCACAACATCGCGAACTGGTTGGATGCGAGGGCATCGTAATACTCGGTCGGGCCGACGTAAGCGCGATAGTGGCGTTCGCCGGTTCGGCGATCGAGGCCTCGCTTCTGGGCTTCCGTGGCCATCAGGATGTCTTGCATTTTCGATTCCATGTGTCTGTCGTTTGAATGACTGCTTCTCAACATAAACGTCGGTAGGCAAAGCGTCCACGCTTGATGCCTACCTGTCGGCGTGAGCCGTGTATCGCGGGAGGCACGGCGTCGGCAGGTGCTAAAACTTGCAGCGTTCGAGCGTCGGGTTCCGATTCTACAATGGCGGGGCTTGTACGGCGGTCGGACGCGCACATGCTGCGCGTTGTTACATCAACGGCGGAATTCGTCGATGCGGATGCGCCGCCTTATTCGGCATCCGGACTAGAGGATACACGATGGCGACGGCGAGCGTTATCATTCCGACGCATGGACGTCCGGAAAAGCTGGAACGATGCCTCGGCGCGCTGGCGCTACAACAACTGGCGACGGGGGACTCGATCGAAGTCATCGTCGCGGTAGACGGCGCCCTTCCCAATGGCGAGTGCGCGTCGCCGCGCGTATCGGATTCCGAGACGCGGATTCAGCTTCCGCGCGTCGGCGTCTCAGCAGCGCGCAACGCGGCGATCGACTTGGCGCAGGGCGAGTATCTCCTGTTCATCAATGACGATTGTTATCCGGACGACGACTGGGCGCGAACGCACATTGCGGCGCAACGCCGTGGCGATACGCCGTCCATGATCGTCGGCCGTACGGACTGGATGGCGTGGCCGGATCTGACTGTCTTCGACGGGCTGTTGCGAGACACGTCGATGATCTTCTTCTACGACACGATGCGCGACGGCGAGAATTTCGGGTTTCGACATTTCTGGACGTGCAATGCATCGGTTCCCACGTCCGTCGCGCGGGAAGTGTCGGGATTCGACGATCGGATCCGGCCCTATCTCTTTGACGACGTCGAATTCGCATGGCGCGTTGAGCAACGATTCGGCGGCGGTGTCCACTACGACGCGTCGGCGCGCAACACGCACGATCATCGCGTTTCCTGGGGCGACTATCTGGAGCGGGAGCGATGCCTCGGACAAATGGCCGTTCGGCTCGCCGATGCCAATCGTGCCTGTTTTGGGGACATCTTCGGTTACGAAGATCCATGCCGAATGCGAGACGATCTGGCGGCATGGCTCGACATCAATGCCGACGAACTGGCCGGCCTCGAATCGACGATCGCGAGCCAGATGTCGCAGCCGTTGCCGACGGGCGATGCGTGGACCGATATGCGGGATCGGCTCTACACGGCGCACCTTCCGGTAAAACGGCGCCTGTTTCGGCAGGGCTTCGTCGACGCATTCGATTCGGCAGCCCTCGATCGGCCGGCGATACATCGTCAACTGTCCCACGGTTCGATTTGACCCGGCTTCGTCATGGCAAGTCAAGTTTGACAGTTGTATCTGCTTTTGAACCGGGAACTTAGAGATTCGCGACCGGATTTGTGCCGTTCGGAACCGCGTTCTCGACGTGGCATCAATTCCAGGAATTCGATGTTCGATTGCTTACTTCACAGGGGGCCAATGAGATATAATGGCGCTGGTGCGCGAATTAGACCCCTGCGACGAAGCGCGTCGCGCGGTTTCATTGGCGTGCGTTGTCCAACGACGGAGGGGTGAACCGGCGACAATGTGATTTCTCATAACCGGGTGAATTCTTAGCGCAAACCAAATGGAAGTTGGTGGCGGCCTTGGCCAGTGCCCTCTATTCTACTTCGGCAGATGGTGGAAAGAAGCAGAATCAAACCCGTTTCGCAGCGATCCTGTTGCGCAAACTCCGGCCGTTGTGGCAAGTCCGAAACAAACACTCAGAAGTGCAGCGTGCGCTTCAAACGTGCAAGTAGTTTCACACAGATCCAGTGGAAGATTTCGTAGGAGGAAAAAGATGAGTCCAAGGACAAAGGGACGCTATCTGGCGTCGATTCTCTGTTTGTGTACGGCGTTTGCGCTTGCTGCGCGAACTGCCGATGCGGCGCCTGTGGCGTCGGACGACTTCACGTATGCCGACGGCTCGCTCGTCGGCAACGGAGGTTGGGCAAGTCACGGCGGCACTCTCGGGAACTTGCTTGTTGCTGGAGGACGCGCAGTTGTTCAGCACGGCACGCCTGATGAGGATGCCAACCTTGCATTCACACCGGTCGCTGGCGTCATCTACTACGGAATTGACTTTGCAGTTGACGACTTGGGTGCGCCGTACGCAGATGACGGAACCCCGGATTTCGAGTACTTCGCTCACTTCAAGGACAATGGTACGAATTTTTCCGCTCGGCTCGACATTGTCGCCGCTACGGGAGCAGGCGACTACTCGGTCGGCATCGCATCAGACGAGTCGACTGCCGACGCGACTTGGGCGACGGATTTGACCTTTGGGGTCACGTATCGGGCCATCGTTCGCTACGATCAGGATGCAAATATCGCCCAGCTTTGGATAAATGCCGCGCTAGAAACGGATACGTCGATTCTAGGTGAAGATCGGGCCGACCCGGGCGATACAGTGACGCAGTTTGCTCTTCGACAGTCTGATTCAGA
>JAJDEC010000367.1 GCA_029259995.1 Phycisphaerae bacterium | reverse complement strand
TCCGCGATGGGTTCGTTGGTGCTGAACGTCGAACCGACGTTGTAGAATCCGGCGTCGGGAGACCAGTCGTTGCCATCGGGATCCGTGTAGGCGGGGCCGCCGGCGTTGAGCCGATAGAGCACGAGTTCACTGCCCGTCGTCGGCGCCTGCAATGTAATACTCACGTTGTCATTCGCTTCGGGATTCGTCAGGATCTGATGAGATGCGTTTGCAATTGTGACGGCGAGTGTGTGCGGACCTGCCGTGACGCCGTTGAACGTCGCGCTGCCGTTGAGATCGAAAACGGATTGATGCGAGCCGCCGTCGAGCATGACGTGCACATGATCCGCGTCGGTCAAGTCGCCGGACGTCTGCCAATTGACACTCAGGCTCGTGCCAGTGATTGTCGCGCCATCGGCGGGCGATGTGATGGCGATCGTCGGCGGATCGACGGTGACAGTTTGCGTCGTGAAGGAGACATTGTCCGTTGCCTCGGGATTCGACAGGGGTAGATCGGCGGCGTCAGTCAGTGTGACGGCGATCGTGTGCGGACCTGGGGCGACGCCCGTGAACGTGTGTCCGCCGTTCAGGCCGGCGATGACGATCGGTTCGGCGTCCAGTTGGAGTCGGACCTGAATGGCGCCGGTCAGATCGCCGCCGCTGAGCCAGTTGATCGAGACTTCGTCGCCGATGATCGTGGCCCCGTCGGCGGGGGACGTGATCGTGAGCATGGGCGGAATCGCGATGCCCTGTGTTCGGATGATCTCGATCGCGTTGATCTTCGGATTCTCGAAGTTGTGGATGAATTCGATATTGAGTTCGCCGTCGGCAACGATTGTGGCGAATTCGCGGACATCGGCGGTCATGGGGCCGACTTCCGCGACGATGTCATAGTCGAACAGGACGACGAGTCCCTCGATTTCGACATCCATGATTCGTCGATCGGGAATGGTCCAGTAGGTTTCCGCAAAATGCAGTCGCACGAGATAGTTGCCGTTGGAAACGGGAAAAGTATAGAGTAGTTCCGGGTCCTGAACCGAGTCCCAGCGATCCGTCAGGTAGAGCGCGTCGAGCGTAGTTCCGAGGATGTCGATACCGGCGCTGATACTGCTCGTCATGCCGACGTTGTAATAGCCGGCATCATTGGTCCAGAGATTGTCGGATGCGTCCGTGTACGCCGGGCCTCCCGCATTCACTCGATAGATCGTGACAGGGCCCGCGATCGTGACAAGCACGGAGTCATTGGCAGTGCAGCCATTTGCGTCTGTGACGACAACTGAATGGACGCCCGTTTCCGTGACGTCGATCGACTGCGTTGTCTCGCCGCCGGGCGACCAGAGGTAGCTCGCAAATCCCGCGCCGGCGTCGAGCTGCACGTAGTCATCGACGGGCGACTGGGCGATCACGACACT
This sequence comes from Phycisphaerae bacterium, assembly GCA_029259995.1. Taxonomy (GTDB): domain Bacteria; phylum Planctomycetota; class Phycisphaerae; order UBA1845; family UTPLA1; genus ECT2AJA-110-A. Next base: position 9,900 of record JAJDEC010000367.1, on the reverse strand, counting down.
CGGCGCTGCGGCAATCGTGACATTGACGTCGATCGTGTCGATTCCGCCTGCGTCGTCCTGGACCGACACACTGAACGTGTCACTCGTGTCCCCGGCGGGTTGATAACACAGCGTCACTTGTCCGCCGATTGTCGGACCGACAAACGTGACGTCGCCGTCGGCGGGTGTATTGGCGATCGACCATTGCAATTGTGTCGTGTCCCCGTTGGGATCGACAGCACTGAGCTGGACTTCACCGGAGGTTGACGGGCATGTCGCACAGGAGATCGTATTCAATGCCAGCGGCGCGTCACCTTCGAGAATAACGGGGGCGAAGTTGCACGCGTCGCCCATGAGAAGCAGGACCATGCCGGGAATGTCGTTGATATCAACCGTCGCATCGGGAAGACAGGCGCCTTCCGGGGAACCGATATCGGCTCGATCGGATTCATCGGGCGTCGCGCCGGCTGGATTCGTGATGACGCCCACGAAGCCGGGAATGTCCAGGCCGTCGATCTGCCCGTCGCCGTTCATGTCGCCGCGATCGAATGCGTCGCAGGACGCCGGCGCGATGAGCAGAAGTGCGGCGCAGAACATCGCAAGATATCTCAGATTGGTTCGCACGAATGGCACGATCTGCTTCCCGCTCCGATGTGTTATTTCGTTCCGGATGAATCCCCCGCGTATAATCCGGTTCACGGCGATTATACGCCTGCAGAATGGCTGTCGGTAGGTTGCTTATCGGCGAGTTTGCAATTGTGTGACGCCGCTTGGGAGGGGCATCATGGAGATTCGAATGATGTGGCCGGTAATGCGACGTATGTTCTCGGGTCATCGGTCCATTGTCGTCTGCCTGGGAAGTCTGATGGCCGTTGCCACAGGTTGCATCGACGGCCCCCAGGGTTCGACGGGCCTGACGCAGCGATTGACGATATCCGGGCACATTCTTGACCAGGGCGGCCGCGGCGTTGCTGGCGTCGTCGTGTCGGCAACGGGCGTCGTCGACGCCAGTCTGACGAATGCGCAAGGGCGTTTTCAGATTGCAGTGCCGATTGAATGGTCCGGCGCGATTCGGCCCGAGAAATCGGATCTGACGTTTGTCCCGACGGAACTTCAATTGACGAATGTCAGTGAGAATTTGTCCGATAACGACTTTTCGGCAACGCTTTCCGGTCACTGTGGTGAACAGATTGCGGCGGGGACGGCCAGCAATCCGCTGGGGCCGAAAGTGGAAGCGGGGCCGAGTCAGGTCGTTGCGCTGCCCGGAGCGGGTGGTTCCGCCGTCGTTCAGCTCGACGGATCGGCGAGCCAGACGCCCGCTGGTTCGACGTTCGAATGGCGCGATGCCGGCGGCGTTGTACTCGGGGGCGGACCGACGCTCACTGCGAACCTCTCGGAAGGCCTTCACTTTCTTGAACTGATTGTCGTGGCGCCGGATGGATCGATGGCGAGCGACACGACGACGATTCGCGTCGTGTCGGGCGGACTGTCAACGCTCTGGGTTGACGTCAATCATCCGAATGCGACGACTTCCGGACCCGGAACTGCGGACGCGCCGTACGATTCAATTGAATCGGCCGTCAATGCCGCAAGACCAGGTGACACGGTCATCGTCAAGTCGGGCGTCTATCGGCGACATCATCCGTCCGTCAATCGGCGAGCGGTTCTGACGCAGAACGTGCATGGAACGGCGGAGTTTCCGATCACGATCAAGGCCGATGCCGGCGCAGATGTCGTCGTGACGGGAGAATTCCCCGGCGGAAATCTCGGCAGCACGGGCTGGGAGATTATCGACAGCTCGTACTTGCACATCATCGGTATCAAATTTGATCATCTCACGGGCCCAGGCCTGGACATCAGTGCGTCGAAACCGGGCGCGTCGCATCACATCACAGTCGAGTACTGCACGGGCACGCGCTGTTCGCAGGGGACGAATACCTTTGTGGCGGCGCTGCGGGCCGTCGGGCCGGCGCAGTACATTACGTTCCGGAAGTGCATGGTTTACGACAGCAACTCGGGCATCGTGCTTCGGGAGGGACCGGTCCAGACGCGGCAGACCTGCGCCGTGCCGCCGCGCGAAGGCAACAGTGCGCCAGGTACGCCGGATTGCGGCTACAAGGAAGACATGCCGGAAACGCAATGGAATCTGTGGCAGGGCTGGGCCGAGATTGCCCCGCGCTGGTGTGTGATCGAGGACTGTCTGCTCTACGACAATTCGCGCGTGCCCGAGCACAGCGACGGCATGGGAACGCGATACACGGTCGACTGCATCGTTCGAAACAACGTGGCATTCCGGAACGCCGACGACAACTACGACATGCTCGGGGCGACGCGGATGACGTTCACGGGAAACATTGCCTTCGCAGCGGATCCCGACGATTTGGACGACGCGGACGGCAACGGCATCAAGATCGGCGTTCGCGGTGGTTTGGATTGTCTTATCGCCGACAACATCACGTTCGACAATGATCGAATGGGAATCGACATGGGCGATACGGAGCGCGGCCGCGTGTTCCACAACACGATCGTCAACAACGGCGACGGGCATCCCAACGGGTTCGGTCTCTGGTTCGAGGGCGGCCGATCGGCGACGGGCCATCAGGTAATGTTCAACATCATCAAGGACAACGGCCACAACACGTCGCGCGGCGACTATGGGACGGACAAGCATGTGGGCGTGGCGTTGAGCGATGCGAACAGTATTTCGGATGCGAATGACCACAACTTCGCGGGGCCTTCGGGGCCTCACGATCGGATCAAGGATTCGGGAATGTTTCCGAACGAGGGAATGGTGATCGACACGAATTTCGCCGCGAACATGACGATCGATCAGCGGCTGGCGTCGATTCGATCCCAGGTGCGGCAGAAATTCAAGCTGGCGGCAGGCAGCCCGATGCGCGGGGCGACGTATATTATTCAAGGCGTCAATGATGATGTAACATCGGAAGATCGGCACTGGGGAGCGGTCCAGGGCAACTAAGTAGGTAATGGGAATCGTTCATCGTGTGGAACCGGCTAATAGCCGGTTCGTTACAGGCAATAGGCCTGTTGCGGATTCAATGATTCATTCTGCATCTCAACTCAGGTGCATAGGAAGAATGAATCATCATGTGGCATCGGCGTCTCGCCGGTTCCATTCGATAAACCGTTCCCAGTACATTCTCAGCATGGCACTCGCCGATAAGGAGTCATATCGATGGCGAAAAAAGTCAAGAAAAAGGCGGTCGCAAAGAAGAAGGTCACGAAGAAGAAGACAGGCGTTGCAAAGAAGTCGACATCGACGAAGCAACGACTGAATGCGGGCACGAAGACCGTTGGCGATACGGCGCGAGTCGATGCGTACATCGCCCAGGCGCCGGAATACGCCCAACCAATCCTTCGAAAGATTCGATCGCTGTTTCACAAGGGCTGCCCCCGGATCGAAGAGAAGATCAAATGGGGCGTCCCCCATTTCGATTACAAGGGGATGCTCGGGGGCATCGCCGCGTTCAAGAACCACGTTTCATTCGGATTCTGGAAATCCGAGTTGATCAAGGACACGCACGGCCTGTTCGATCGCGGTCCGAAGGCGTCCATGTGTACAGTGAAAGTGACGTCGCTGAAGGACATGCCGCCGGACAATGTGATGCTGTCCTACATCGCACAGGCTGTCGAACTGAATGACGCCGGCGCCAAGAAAGTCAAAGCAAAGAAAGCGCCGACCAAGGCGCCGACGATGCCCGCCGATCTCAAGGCACTCCTTGCGAAGAACAAGAAAGCGGCGGCCACGTTCGAGGGTTTTCCGCCAAGCCACAAACGCGAATACATCGAGTGGATCGTCGAGGCAAAACGCGATGAGACGCGCCAGAAGCGCCTGGCGACGGCGATCGAATGGATGACGGATGGCAAGTCGCGCAATTGGAAATACATGGGCAAGTAGGCGACAACCTAGGCAGATTCAGATTCTCGCGGCCCGGGGCGATATGAGATGTCACTCGAGCCTGCTGCATTGAGTGAATTCGGCGCTCCATCGAAACCGGCATAATCGTCAGAACCGGTTCCTGTTCGTTTGCGATCCACTCCCGGGGTGGTTCGATCGACATATTATCGATCGCAGACACGGCCATTGCCTGTCATCGGACAGGCGGCTTCTCGATTGCATGACGTTGCAGCATGAGCTGCTTGACGATCACGGCTGGATTCAGACGAACAATGCAATCCTCGGTTCGACGGCGCGTTGCCTCGTGCTTATCGGCGATTGCATGCCTGGCAGTGCCATCTGTGCTTCTGGCCGACATTCCCGGCGCGTGTTGCTTTCCGGACGGAAGTTGTGACGTCTATACCAATACAGTCGAGTGCGGCGAAGACGGGGGCACATTCGCCGGCGTCGGCGTGACATGCGACAACGCACGTTGTCCTGCAACGAAGCCGGAATGTAACGAGCCGCTCGCGCTGTCGGCTTGTCCGAAGACGATCGTCATCGAAACCCGGGATTCCGAGGGCGTCGCGTTGGATGCGGCAGTGCTGCCGACGTTCGAAGGATGCGACGTCCTGCTGGAAGTTGAACCGGCGATTGGGAAATACCTGCCGATCGGCGAGAACCCAATCAACGTCATGGCAACTGACGCCAACGGTGCATCTGTCTCGTGCTTGTACACGATCGTTATCGATTTGGTCGACGAAGTCGGGCCGATCCGCAAGCGGAAGATCAAAGGCGGTGGGGAGCCGGACGGGTCGTCCACAGGCGACGGGCAGTGTATGGAATTCCTGCCGGGGCTCGGTGGTTCGCTCTGCGGGGCATGCCCATTGATCGGCTTCATGGCCGCATTTGCCGGATTGGCCGCAGGCCGCCGGCGCTCGCAACGACGTTTGCGTGCGTTTGGTAACGCAACGTGTTGGACGACTGCCAGGCACTTATTCACCTGACCGGCCGAATAATTGCACACTTCAAGGGTTTTCGATTCGACTCTCGAATATTCGCATGACGGAATACACCGCCATGCGGGCCTCAACAGGGGGTTCGTGTGGAATTGGGTTGCAGGCGTCGGCCATGGCGATGTACAATATGTGCTTTGGCAGCGTCGCGCCCTCTCGGGCGATTGACAACACAAAACACTTATTAGGTGAGGTTTCTTCCATGATCGCGAGACGATGGGTTTTACTCGGGCTTATTGCCATGTCCGTGACAGTTCCAGCCTGGGCGATTGAAATCGGGGACGACGCACCGCCGCTGATGATCAAGAAGTGGGTCAAAGGCGACAAAGTGAAGCTGGACGATTTGAAGGATCGCGAAATCGTCGTCATTGAGTTCTGGGCGACATGGTGTGCGCCGTGCCGCAAGAGCATCCCGCATCTCACAGAATTGCAGGCCAAATTTCAGAAGGATCGTGTGCGGATCATCGGCGTGTCGACCGAGGATTCCTCGACCGTCATGAATTTCGTCCACGGCATGGGCAAGAAGATGGAATACACGGTTGCGGTCGACAATGACAGCAAGACATCCAACGCCCTGATGCAGGAATTCGACGTCCAGGGAATCCCGCATGCATTCATCATTGATCGAAAGGGAAAGATCGCCTGGCATGGCCATCCTCTCGACGATGATTTCGAAGAAGAGATCGAGCTGCTTGTCAAGAAGCAACCGGCGCCGGCGGACAAGAAGCTGAAAGAAGCCCAGCGTCTTCAGAAAGAGTACTTCGACCTTGCCAGGTCGGACAGCGCGTCCAAGGACGATCTGGCCAAGATCGGAAAGCAGATGATCAAGCTTGGCTCGCACGATCGCGATTTCCTGGTTGATATCGCGAGAACGATTGTGAGCAACAAGAAGATCAAGACGCGCGATCTCGATACGGCCGAAAAGGCCGTCGAGTCGGCGAATGAGCTTGCCGAGGGCAAGGACTGCAAGATCATCGAACTTCGGGCCCGCATCGCCTACAAAAAAGGCGACAAGCAGGAGTCGCTCAAGTTCCTCCGGGAAGCACTGAGCGTCTGCGAGGAATTCGACCACGAAGACAAGCTTGAGAAGCGCATCACGCGACTTCGCAAGAAGATTGAGGCCGGAAGCTGATCGACGCCCGACGCGCCACGAATAATCCAAAAGCCCGCCATCTCCACGGCGGGCTTTTTTTCTTGTGCGCCGGGTTTCCTTGGCGATCGCGATTGAGTCGTCAGTGCGTCGGAAGGCTTGCATCCCGTCGCCCGCGCGATGACACTGGGACGCGATCCCAATCTTTCTGACGCCCAGGAGTCGCCGAATCATGTCGAGCAATCCGTTTTACAGAGATCCATCCCAGGAGACGTGGCGACTATTTCGAATCATGGCCGAGTTTGTGGACGGCTTCGAAGTGATGAGCCGCGTCGGACAGGCGATCTCGATCTTTGGCTCCGCCCGATCCAAGCCCGAGACGCCGCACTATCAGAACGCCGAAAAGCTCTCCGCCATGCTCGTCAAGTGCGGCTTCGGCATCATCACGGGGGGCGGTCCCGGGATCATGGAGGCCGCGAACAAGGGGGCGATCGGCGCCGACGGCACCAGCGTGGGGTTGAATATCACGTTGCCGCACGAGCAGGATGCCAACGATTTTCAGAATGTCAGTCTGGAATTCCATTACTTCTTCGTTCGCAAAGTGATGTTCGTCAAGTACTGCGTCGGCATGGTCTGCTTTCCCGGCGGCTTCGGGACGCTCGACGAGTTCTTCGAGTCCAAGACACTTATCCAGACAGGGAAAGTGGCCGCATATCCTGTCGTACTCTTCGATTCCGCGTTCTGGAATCCCCTCCGCAACTTCATGACGGAAACGCTCCTGGAGAAGTACAGCGCGATTTCCCCCGGCGACGTCGATCTGTTTCTGATCACGGACGATCTCGAAGAGGCGTCAAATCACCTCCGGTCCTGCGTCGAGCGCCGGCGCGACGAACTCGCCCACGAGCCGATCGAACAGCAGATCGGAATGCCGCCTCAGGATCGAATCTCCGGCGAAGGAACGCGCTTCGGACAGCCCGTCAAACGCGGTTCCGGCAAGCATCGAATGCCGCCGGAGTAGACGTTTCCATTCCATGTCTGATGTTCCGTGATGTCAGAGATTCATCACGTCGTGTGACCGAAAACGTTCAGGTCTTCGATCGAATTTGCCATGGACCTGCGCCGCGACGGCGATTTTCGGTCCCCGCGAGCCCCGCGCAAAGCGATCCCCCCAATCGTCCGAAACAAATAGGGTTCGATGCGTCCACTTGGCATGCGCACAGGCTGCGCCGCGCGATACAGGGGAACCAGGATGAAGATCACAATTGTCGGTACGGGATACGTCGGATTGGTCACGGGGACGTGTTTCGCCGATTGCGGCAATCACGTCTGCTGTCTGGACATCGATCCGACGAAGATCGCACTGCTCAAAGCGGGCAAGTGCACGATCTATGAACCCGGGCTCGAAGAGCTGATGATTCAGAACAGCCGGGCAGGGCGATTGACGTTCACGACGGACGTCCAGGAAGCGGCCAATCACGGCGACATCGTCTTCCTCTGCGTGGGGACGCCGCCGAAGTCCGACGGCTCGGCCGACTTGTCCGGGATCGAGGCGGCAGCACAGGCAATAGCGGAGAATATGCCGGATTCGCGCATCGTCGTGATCAAGTCGACCGTCCCCGTCGGGACAGGCGATCGAATCGAAACGCTGATGCGAAGCCACACGCAGCATCGCGTCGATCTGGTCAGCAATCCGGAATTTCTCAAAGAGGGCGCGGCCGTTCGCGATTTCCGAATGCCGGATCGCGTCGTCATCGGCGCCGAGAACGAAGAATCCGCCGAAGTCGTCAAGCAGTTGTACCTGCCGTTTACGCCGCCGCGCACGCCGATCCTCCTAATCGGTCGCCGCGCCGCCGAGATGAGCAAGTACGCGGCCAACAGCTATCTCGCGATGCGCATCAGCTTCATCAACGAGATCGCGAACATCTGCGAACGCGTCGGCGTCGATATCGACGAAGTCAAAAGTGGCATGGCGACGGACGCGCGCATCGGTTCGCACTTTCTCTATCCCGGTGTCGGCTACGGCGGCAGTTGCTTCCCGAAAGACGTGCAGGCTCTCGCCGCGGTTTCAGACGCGGTCGATCACGACGCCAGGATCCTCAAGGCGGTTCACGAGACGAACGAGTCGCAGAAGTGCGCGATGTTTCATCATGTGCGATCGGAGTTCGGCAATCGACTGGACGGCAAGCGCTTCGCCGTCTGGGGTGTGACGTTCAAGTCGCGAACGGACGACATTCGCGAATCGCCGGCGCTGACGATGATCGATCTGCTGCTCGACGCCGGCGCGACTGTGACGGCGTACGATCCGCAGGGACTGGAGAATCTGGCCGTCAAATACGCGGGCCGCGTTCACTATTCACGAGACGCCTACAACGCGCTGAATGAATCCGACGCGCTGATGGTCCTGACGGACTGGGACGAATTCCGGAGCCCCGATTTTGATCGAATCCGGGACGCGCTCAAACGGCCCATCATCTTTGACGGTCGCAACCTCTACAAAACAGCGTGGATGCGGCGGCATCGATTCACCTATTATTCCGTGGGGCGACCGCCCGTGCATTCCGAGCGAGACGGCGTCTCCCGTGCCTTCGAGCTTGAAGAGGCGCTGTCCTAGCCGCACCGGTTCGCGTAGGATGCCGGGTGCCATGCTTGCCCTTTTCGGCAAGTATGTGAGTGTGGGCAGTTTGCCGCGTGACCGGTGGGTGCCATGCTTGCCCATCAAGGCAAGCATGACGCTGCGGAACAGGCGTTCATACTGAGCCGGGCATCGTATTCGTTTCCCGGCACGCTCCCCTTGAAGGGGGAGCATGGCACCCAAGTGAAACCCAACGCGAGGAATCGCATGAAACCGCGAAGCATATTGGTGACCGGCGGGGCCGGGTTCATCGGATCGAACTTATGCCTGCGCCTGTTCGGCGAAGGCCATCACGTCATCTGCCTGGACAACTGTTTCACGGGCGACTTGCGGAATTTCGGCGACGCCTATCGCGAGATGATCCTCAGCGGTCGCTTCGAATTCATCCGCCACGACGTGACGGAACCGATCACGATTGAGGTCGACGAGATCTACCATCTCGCCTGCCCGGCCAGCCCGGTTCATTACCAGTACAACCCCGTCAAGACGATCAAGACGAACGTCATGGGCACGCATCACATGCTCGGCCTCGCCAAGCGCGTCAACGCCCGGATCCTTCTGGCGAGCACGTCGGAAGTATACGGCGATCCGAAAGTCCATCCGCAGACGGAGGACTACTGGGGCAACGTCAATCCCATCGGAATCCGCAGCTGCTACGACGAAGGCAAGCGCGTCGCCGAAACGCTGATGTTCGACTATCACCGGCAGCACGACATTCAGATCCGCGTCGCGCGGATATTCAACACGTATGGCCCCAACATGGCGATCGACGATGGTCGCGTGATGAGCAACTTCATCTGCCAGGCGCTTCGCGGCGAAGACCTTACGGTCTATGGGGAAGGCGAGCAGACGCGGAGCTTCTGCTTCGTGAGCGATCTGGTGGACGGGTTGTGTCGCCTGATGAATGGCGAAAACACGGGCCCGATCAATCTCGGCAACGACGGCGAAATCACGATGCTCGAGTTGGTGAAGGCGATTGAGGAAGCCGTCGGTACGCCGCTGAAGATCGTCCACAAGCCGCTGCCGCAGGACGATCCGGTTCGACGACGTCCCGATTTGACGAAAGCGAGAACGCTGCTGGGCTACGATCCCAAGGTCTCGCTGGAAGACGGCGTGAACCAGACGATCGCGTACTTCCGCAAACTGCTGAAGGATTGGGGCGAGAGGCCGATCGAGGCGGCACGTCGCACGCCGGCGCACGCGAAGTGAAGTAACGTCCCGCTAGGGACGACGTGAGAATAGCCCGCCACTTCAGTGGCGGGTCAAATCGTCACAAACCCAATGC
>JAJDEC010000366.1 GCA_029259995.1 Phycisphaerae bacterium | reverse complement strand
AACTTTCGCGAAGTCGGGGGTTGCGGAGGCGTCGCAATTTCGTGGTGGTTACCGCCTGTCTTGTCATCTTGGTGTTGTTTCTGTTCGTGATCGAAACGGATCGTCTGGTCGGCGTGCGCCTCTTCCTAGGGGCTGAGAATCGCCAACCTCTCTCGAATCGTCAGATCACGATTTCGCGATATCTTCGCTCTGATCCGGTCAAGCCCATGTTGACTCGGTATCGGGCATGGTGCGCAGGTCCCGAAGTGCTCGGATGTCCGTTCGGCGGACGGTTCCGATCGGGGATTGCGTCGGCGATGAAGTTTCATCGCTAGCCGTCTGAAGTTCGCAAGAACGCCATTTCCTGACAGGCGTGAACAATGTGGAGAAATCCGCGGGCCACGTTCGCGCTAACGCCTTTCCGAAAAAACTGGTGAGTTCTCTATTTATCAGGGAACGGGATCCGGCTGCGATTCTGCGCGGCCCCGAGTTGGCGACGCGCGACCGGATTTCCCGCCCATTTTGCTCGAAAGGGCCTTACACATGATTGGACAGATGCTTGCTGAAGGCAGCACGAATTGGGGGTTGACGATCGGACTCATGATTGTCGGCGTCGCGGCCGGATGGTTCGTGAAAGTCTTCCTCGATAAACAGCGAAAAGCGACCGCGGAAACCGAAGCGGAGCAGATCATCAAACGTGCCGAAGAGCGAGCCGGCGAAATCGTTCAAAAAGCGGCCGTGGACGCAAAGGCCGAATTTCTGGCGCGTCAGGAGAAATTCGAGAAGGAAGCCACGGCGACACGATCGGAATTGCGCGACGCGGAAAAACGCCTTGAAAAGCGAGAAGATCAGCTCGATCAGAAACTCGACATGCTGAGTCTCAAAGAGCGAAACATCGAAAAAGCCGAAGCCCAGGTCAAACTGAAGACCGAAGAGGCGGACAAGAAGGGCGTCGAAATCGACGAGTTGCTTATCAAGCAGCGAAATGAACTGCTCAAGATCACACAACTCTCGATGGACGACGCCAAACGGCAGCTTTTTACGAAGCTCGAGAACGAGCTGGAACACGAATGCGCCGAAATCGTTTCCAAACGCGTGACAGAAGCCCAGGACGAGGCCGAGAATCGCTCACGCGAAATCGTGATTACGGCCGTCCAGCGTTACGCCGCCGCCCATACGTCTGAAGCGACCGTCGGCACAGTGCCCATTCCCAACGACGAACTCAAGGGACGCGTCATCGGTCGCGAAGGCCGGAATATCCGCGCGTTTGAGAAGGCGTCCGGCGTTGACATCATCGTCGACGACACGCCCGGCGTGATCATTCTCTCCTGCTTCGATCCTGTTCGAAAGGAAATCGGCCGACAGGCCCTGGCCAAACTCATCAGCGATGGCCGCATTCATCCGACGCGCATCGAGGAGGTCGTCGAAGAGATTCGGAAGACCGTCGAGAAGGAAGTGATGGAGATCGGCAAGAAGGCGGCCATGGAAGCAAACGTTCAGGGCCTGCATCGTCAGTTGATCGAATTGCTGGGCCGCCTTCACTATCGCACGAGCTACGGACAGAATGTCCTGCGACATTCGATCGAAGTCGCCTATCTCTGCCAGGTCATGGCGGACGAACTGGGACTGAACGGCACGCTCGCCCGGCGCTGTGGCCTGTTGCACGATATCGGCAAGGCCGTCCCCCAGGACGTCGAGGGCACGCATCCGGAAATCGGCGAAGAAATCTGCCGCAAGCTCAACGAGCGGCCGGAAGTCCTGAACGCCGTCGCCGGGCATCACGGCGACATTCCGGCGACGAGTCCCTACACGCCGCTCGTGGCGTCTGCGGACGCGATCAGTGCGGCGCGGCCAGGGAGTCGTCGTGAATCCCTGGAGCGCTATATCAAGCGCCTGCGGGATCTTGAAGACATTGCGACCGGCTTCAATGGCGTGCATCAGGCGTACGCGATCCAGGCGGGGCGAGAAGTCCGCGTGATCGTCGACGCCAACAAAGTCGATGACGCCTCGGCGATGAAGATCGCGAGGGATGTCGCCAAGAAGATCGAATCCGACATGACGTATCCCGGCGAGATCAAAGTGACGCTGCTCCGCGAAGTCCGGGCCGTCGAATACGCCCGCTAATCCGCATTGAAACAGTGCGGTTCCTGCGAATTTCCCAAGTGCGGATGTGTTTGCGCGCGTCGCCGGGGGAATGACTTATTCCTCGCGCGTACTTAGAATCCGGGATATGTCCCGGGGGGCCTCGTCGTCGCCTGGTCGGGAGTGTCTGCCAACCGCGAGCCAGGTAATCTCAGATGGAAATGCACGTATCTCAACGAGCGTCAAAACGACGCAATCCAATTATCGAGTTCTTCAGCAGCATATGGCTCGGAATCTTCCTGATCATTCTGATCTTCGCTTACGGGGCGCTCGGTTCGGCCGTGCCCGGTTCTCGCCAGATTTTTGAGTTGACGGAATTCCAGTTTTTCAATCATTGGATATTCACGGCCCTCATCATCGTCTTCTGCATCAACCTGATCGTGACGACGTTTCGGCGGATCAAGTTCAACAGAATCAATGCCGGCGTGCTGACGGTCCACACAGGTCTGCTGCTGCTCTGTGGTTCGTCGATCTGGTACTTCGGCACGAAAGTCGAAGGCGATGTGATGATGGCGCCCGCGATGATCGGCATCTATTCGAATGATCGATTTCAGACCGATCCCGCCTCCGCGAAAATCGGCCAACTCGTTGCCGCCGAAGGACGCACATGGGAACAGAACATCCCGATGCTGGGCGGATTGCATCGCGTCGAAGTCGTCGAAGTCAAGAATCTGGGAATGAAGACTGCGGAAGAAGTCACGCTGAAGATCACGGTGCCCGGACAGGAAGCGGAAACGGCGACGATGTCCACGCGCGACATGTCGGATCGATTCGCCAGATTCGCGCGCGTGAGCCCGAAACTGACAGCGATGCTGCAACCCGCTCAGAGCGTGCAGGATTTTTATGACAATACGACGCCGTCGCTGACGATTCTCATCGACGATCAGGACGAGACGCGGCGTGAATTCAACCTGCCGGCGCTGCCGTACTACAACGAGCGATTCGTCTCATCCGGCGCCAAGGATGGACGCGCCCCGGCGCCGATCGAGAACGTCAACGGAACGCGGATCGAGTCGAAGCGAACGACGCCGATACCAATTGTCGAGCATTGGCGAATGCCTGTGCCGGTCCTGAATGCGGAAGACGCACTCGCCGAGGATCTTGGATATTCCGTTGAGCTTGACGCCTTTCTCCCCTACGCCGAAATGGACAGTCGCCCGGTTGACGGCGGCGAACGATTGTCCCCCCTGGCCCACGTCGCTGTCGGTCATCAGGGCCACACGCACGACGACTATCTGTTCAGCCAGTTTCCGCCGCGATCGCAATTGGAAGCGGAGGACGGCACGCGCGTTGTCTTTGAGTGGATCGGCGATCGAACGGAGCCCGACGCCGATTGGCTGCGCCGCATTTCTGGCCGCCACATCATCGAGGTCGAAGTCAAGGACAAGGGCATTCGAAAGACGTTCGACGTCAAGTTGGCCGACACGTTTGAGATTGAAGGCACGGATTACACGCTCACGATTGAACAACTACGCCCCAGCTGGCCGCTGATGACGGCCGGATACCAAGGCGCGCGGGCGTCCATCGCGCTCGTCTGGGTCAAGTCGCCGACACAGGAATTCCAGCGTTCCGTCATGGATCGCTTTCCCGATCTGAATCAGGATCGCGATCGCGCCGGCGCCAAGCTGCGCGATGACGGCGGTCTTGTCGACGACAACATCGTGATCCGTTACATCAATGCCGACACGCATCACATCCGGCTCGTCGCCGGTGACAACTTCGCGCCGACGATCATTCATACGGCCCCGGGCGGCGGTCGCGACATGAAGCGCATCAAAGTTGGCGAGCCCGTCGTCCTCGCCGGCGAGACGGAGTTGATCCTGCGCGAACTGATCATGAAGCCGCGGCTCGAGGCCAGGCCCGTCGTCATTCCCGAAGAGAATCGGCGATCATTGATGGATGTGGGGCGACAGAAGTCGATGGTTCGCGTGCATCTGAAGGCCCTCGATGGTTCCTGGTCGCGTTGGCAGTGGGTCGACTTCAGTCAGTACAATCTCGATCACGCCGACGTGTTCGGCGGCTCGCCGACGATTGTGTCGGGCCTGCCGTCGGGGCGCGACGTCGCCTTCATCTACGGCCGAAAACGCAATCGATTGCCCGCACCGCTCGTCCTCGAACAACTGCACACGGAATATTATCCCGGCCAGCGCCAGGCGCGAGAATGGACCAGCCACTTCCGCTACAAGGAACCCGGGACGGACAATGTCAGAGAAGGCAAGGCCTTCCTGAACAACACGTACACGATCGGTAACTGGACCTTCTTCCAGTCTGCGGCCGCCGCGGACGGATCGTCGTGGACGGTTCTGGGCGTCGGCAATCGAAACGGCGTACTGCTTCAGTTGCTGGCCTGCACATTGATCAGCCTCGGCATGATGTATGCGTTCGCCATCAAACCCATCCTGAAAAAACGCCGCAACGAACGACTGAAGGCCAATGCCATTCAGAGTCAGTTAACGAAGAAGGAGACCGCCAGCGTGCAAAAAGATTCCAAGCGATTCACTGAGCCCGTCCGCGTGAAATCGATACTGGTTTTCTGCCTGCTGAGCGTCTTTGCCGCCAGCGCACAGGCGGCGGATGCGATCGTTCAGAACGAAGCCCTGGATCAGATCAAGGCGATCGAGAAAGACATCGATATCCAGAAGCTCGGCGCGATCGCGATGCTCGATAACAACGCATGGCGATACACGACGATCGAGTCGTGGGCCCGCAAGACGATGCGCACGATGCACGGCGACATCTCGCTGGAAGGACTGGATCCCGTCGTCTCGGCGATGGAGATCATGTTCAACCAACGGGCCTACATCGATCAGCCCGTGATTTACGTCAAGGATCGCGGCGTCCTGAAGGATCTCACGAAGCATCCGATCGTCGTATCGCAGGAAGAGGCGGCGCGCATGTACAAGCAGCGCCGCGTGAGCTACGAATTCCTGGCGCGTGACGACGTCCAGAAGCGCATCCAGGAACTCTCGGGCGAGACGCTCAAGAATCGGGCCATGAATCGAATGCTCAACGCCCAGTTCCATTTCCAGAAAATCGTCGACTTATGCACGATCGTTCCCGTCCCGAACGGCACCAAGGAAACCCAATGGCTCTCGCCCGCCGGACTCATGAGTCCGCAGATTATGGCAGACAGTGGAATCACAGAGGCGATGTCGTTGAGTGTCCTGGAACCATTCCGCGAGTTGACGCAGGCATGGCGGGCGCGGGACGCGAAGGCGATCAACGCCAGCATCGCGAAACTTGACGCCGCGCTGCCGAAACTGGCGCCCGACGGGTTGTATCCGACCGTCGAGACGCGACATGCCGAACAACAGTATCGCCGCCTCAGCCTGCTTCGCATGGGTTGGGGGTTCTACATCGCGGCGTTCTTCGTCTCCATCTTCACGTTGTCGACCGGCTACAAGTGGCCGCATTACCTGGGGCTCGGCTTGTTGATCGCGGCCGTCGGCGTCCATGGATACGACATCTGGCTTCGTTGGGGCGTTCTCGGTCGAATCCCCGTCGCCAACATGTATGAGGCCGTGATCTCGTCGACATGGTGCGGCGCGATGCTCGGCCTGCTGCTGGAGTTATTCACGCGAAAGCGCGTCTTCATGTTTGCGTCCGCGAATCTCGGCTTCTTCGCATTGGCGTTGCCGGAAATCATCCCCGACACAATCAATGACAACCTCCAGACGATGATGCCGATCCTTGACGACGCGATGCTGCGGATCCATACCGTGCTGATCATCAGCAGCTATGCCGTCATCACGCTCGCGTTCGGCGTGGCGAACTGCTACCTGTTCGTTTCGGCAATCAGGAACGGAAGCGCCTTGGCGCGAACGACGATCGGCGCGCAATTGGGTGCCCTGATCGCCGTCATGCTCGGCGTCTCGGATGTGTTCGCCGAATTGTCAGGCATCGGAATCGTCATCGCCACGGGATTACTGGTCGTCGGCGGAGGCCTCATCGGTCTCGGCGGCTTCGCCATGCTTCTTGGCGCGGCGCGACCGGCGGGATCGGCTGCGTTTAATGCCGATGCGTTCCCCGTCGAGCGCACCAAGTCGATCCTCGACGACTTCGATCTCTGCCATCGCGTGCTGCTCTACACGGCGACGGTCGCGCTCTTTGTCGGCATCGTCCTCGGCGCTGTCTGGGCGGACTACTCCTGGGGCCGGCCGTGGGGCTGGGATCCGAAGGAAGTGTTTGCGCTGAACACGTGGCTGATCTACGCGATCCTGATCCACACTCGATTCGTCACCAAAAATCGCGGTCTCTGGACCAGCGTCCTCAGCGTCGTCGGCTTCGCCGTCATGCAGTTCAACTGGTGGGTCGTGAATTTCTACATCGTCGGTCTGCACAGTTACGCGTAGGGCGCGGTCCCGTTCCGTGGCCCAGCCCATGGGCTGGGAAAGTGAATTGCGTGCGAATTGCATGGAACTGGCCGCACTTTCATACGGCCTGCTCATGACATTCGCAGACGCAGCAGAAGTCGGATCGTTGTCGGAAAATCCCAAGCCAATTCGCTTCCCCATCCTGCAGGATGGGCCACGGGATTGATTCTAGTCATTCGATTTGCGTGATTTCGCCAGTTGCGTCATTCCATTTGTACGCAGGCCAGCCAAGTTCTCGACGGCGCGCCCGATCGAGTTCAAGAGCGCGAGCGAACTCCTCATCGCTGAGAAACTCGACTGCATACTGAATGAACACGGCTCGACGTGGGTTGCTGAGAACGCGTGCGTCGGATCGATGCCATGCGCCGCGCTCGAAGGCGAGAATGATACCGGCCGGGCGGTCCAGTTCATAGAATTCCGGACCGGGCGGGAAAAACACATATGACGAATAACCCGGCGGCGCTTTGCTCAGGTCGGCGTGATTCGGATCGATACGGGCGATGAGCATGTCAGGCGCCCACAAGCCGCCTTCGACGAGTCGCCGGAGCGTGTCCGCGGGTTCTGCGTCATTTCGATACATGAACAGGCCGTTCTCGATGGCTCTCAGTTGTCCATTGGAATTTGATCTCGGCGTGAGGCTTTGGACGATCTTGCGACAGATTCGAATGCCCATAAGCAACAATCCAATTGAAGCGATTGCGATGATGACGGAAACAATCAGCGCGCTTCTGGCTTGCGAATTCGGTACGCGCTGTTCCTTTGCGAATATCGGATCCGAGTCTTGTCGCCTCGCCCGTATGAAAGTGAATGCCGACCAGACGGACATTGCAAACGTCGTCAGCGACAGCGCCAATGTGGCCAGGACGTGCACCCAAAGCGATGCGATCAACAGCATCGAGATTATTGCGGCAGCTCGAAGCGTTCGTCGCCCTTGTTGATAGTGAAGCCAAGGTGATTTCAACGGCCCGCGCCGGCGTCGAGGCGTCGCGTAGTCGAGCACGCCGACGGTATCGCGCTGATCGTTGCTGTTCACATCAGATGTATGCTTGCTTGGGGCCATGACGAATTCAAATCATACTCACACGCAAGGGGTAGAATGTTACGATTCGTTGGAGAAACCGTGGCCCAGCCCATGGGCTGGGAAAGTGAATTGCATTCGCAGTGCGGTTGTCCTGCGATCTCACGGGCGACTGGCCTGAGCGGGCGATGCGCCGTTCGATCTGCGTGAAGATTCTTCTGTTGGCTTGGCCAATTCGCTTCCCCATCCTGTAGGATGGGCCACGGCAGGTTGCGCCATCTTGGCGACGCGTGCATGACTTTGAAGACGGGAGGTTGTCGTGAGCACTCGAAACAAATGTGCAGGAACCATGCTCGTTGGGATCCTGGTGTTCCTGGGCGGCTGCGCTCAGCCCGAACAAAGTGTCAAGCCGGGCATCAACGATCGCTTCAAGGGCGAGATGCAGGTTGACGAATGGGTCGAGCGATTCGAATCTGAAAGCCGCGAAGTCTTTCAGCATCGCGACGCCGTCATCGATGCATTGGGCATTGAGACCGGTATGCACGTCGCCGACATCGGCGCCGGCACGGGGTTCTACTCGTTCGAGTTTGCCCGCCGCGTAGGGCCCGAAGGTCGCGTCCATGCCGTGGACATTGCCCGACCTTTTCTCGATCGCATCGAGGCGGAAGCGGCGGACCGCGAGCTATCAAACATCCGGACCATCCAGTGCCCGGAGAATTCGACAGGTCTCAAGAGCGGCTCGATTGATCTCGCATTCATCTGCGATACGTATCATCATTTTGAGTTCCCCATGTCGACGCTGGGTTCCCTCCATCGGGCCATGCGCCCCGGGAGTCGCGTTGTGATCATCGACTTTGTTCGACACGATGTCGATGCGGGTCGGGAAGATGCGAAGTGGATGGCGCTTCCCCAGGAACGTCGAACCTGGATCGCCGGCCATGTGCGATGCGATCGGCAGACAATCATCGATGAGTGCCGCATGGCCGGATTCGAGCTCGCCGATGAACAGCCGACATCGATCAATCAGTTATTGACCGAGAACTACGCGCTCGTGTTCGTCAAACCTTGACGATCAATGGCATCGATTGAGTATCCATCCACGGAGCCTGACGTTGATCGGTTCTCTCAAGACTCTGCGCCATCAAGCGAAACGTGTACGTAATCGCGTTCATGCACGATTGCTCGCAATATTCCTCGGCATGCCCTTCGTGCCGACGGCAATGGCGCATCCTGTCTCGTTGTCCCGAGCCCAGGTTGTCGTGCATTCTGATCGTGTAGATGTCACGATCGAAGCCCCTGCGGAAGACCTGCTTCATTTCGGCCTGCTTGAGCCGAATGATGGCGGTCTTTATCGCGTCGATGCGATCGAAAGGGCGGGGCGGAAGTATTGTGACAAGCTCCGCACGGGCTTCGTCGTCCGGGATGAATCCGGCGTAAAGCTGTCGCCGGCGACGGCGTCGTGCGATGTCAGCCACATTGATGCCGATCGCGCGATTCCCCAGAAGCTGTCGACTTATTGGGTCAATACGGGAATTGGTTTCCAGTCGCCGGCCGGGCAAGTTCTTCGTTTCGTGACGTTTCAACACGTGCCCGATCCGACGACGACACAGATTCTGCTGACTCGCATGGGAACCACGATTCGGCAGGCGGATTGCAGCAGCGCTTCGCGCGAGATCATCCTCACGAGTGGTGGAAACACAGAGACTCTCGAATTCGAATGGCCGTGCGGCAAGGTGGCGGCGAAGCGAATTGCGTCTGAGTCTATTGAGAAGGACGCAAAGCAATGGCTCGCCGACGAACGCTTCAAGACGATCCACGCGATCATGCAGATCGACGACAGCGGCGTCTTGTTGCACGTTGTCGTACCGGCGCCGATCGCCGAGACCTGGCAACCAATCCGGCGGGCGAACCGCGACGTGCTCTCCCGGGAGGAGCAGTTCGCAGTGGCCGCTGACTGGGAGGCGCGTTTCTTAAAGCGCATCGGGGGCAGGATCAATGGCAAGGAGGTGCGCGTCGTCGTTGAAGGCGTCTCGTTGATCGGCCCCGCGTCGTCGGAATTGTCGGCATCCTCGGCCGACAGGGCGATCGGCTTCCACTCGGCGCGAATCGTCGGTCGCATGCGATTGTCTGACACGCGGGTCAACGCGGTCGATCTGTCCTGGAAACTGTTCAACGAAGCGGTTCCGGCTGCTAAGATGCTGGTACTCGATCGTCAGGATGCGACGGAATTTGCGATCAGCAGTTATGCACCGATTGTCCAATGGCGTCGCGGCGACTGACGGCAGTCTCCGCGTCGAAATGGAAGCAGCATTCAAATTGACCAACAACGATTCCACGATGTTGAACGGATCTCCGGATGTGTTTCTGGCAATTCGCGCTGCGCTCGACGCCGCGGGCGCGGAATATCGATGCGTGCATCACGAGCCGACGTTGACATCCGAGGCGTCGGCGATCGCGCGCGGCGAGCCGATCGATGTCGGCGGAAAGGCCCTGCTGATGAAAGTCGGTGAGTCGTTTCGATTGTTTGTATTGTCGGCGGCGCTGAAGGCGGACGCGGGGGCCATTCGCAGGCGATTCGGCGTACGAAAGTCCCGGTTCGCGACGCGCGAAGAACTCCACGCGCTCACGGGCCTCGTTCCCGGCAGCGTACCGCCGTTCGGCCGGCCGATCCTTCCGTTCGACCTGTTCGCAGACGAGTCGATTCCGGCCAACGATCGAATCGCGTTCAATGCGGGAAGCCTGACGGACTCGATCATCCTGCCCATGGCCGATTATTTGGGCATTGCACAGCCCGACATCTTCTCATTTTCGGCGGGTTCTTGAGTCCATAGTAGGATGAACCAATTCCTGGAACCGGCGAATCGCCAGTCCACGCCAAGCAAGAGGCTTGTGCCACATTCAAGGCTCTTCACGGGCTTACGGGGACCGTTGACGGCCCTGGTCGACGCGGCGCCTTCATTCCACCAAGTCCCGGTAGGGACGAAATAAAAATAGCCCAGCCTTTTCAAGCAATAGTATCTACACAACTAATCTCGGCGCGACCAACGGCACTGGGAACGGGGCCGCCGAAGACAACGAT
>JAJDEC010000365.1 GCA_029259995.1 Phycisphaerae bacterium | reverse complement strand
GAAGCGTGGCCTAAGACGCGAATCGTCTTCCGTGCCGACTCGGGCTTCTGTCGCTGGAAAACCCTGAAATACTGCGACAAAATCGACGTCGGCTACGTCGTCGGTCTGGCGACCAACGCACGGCTCAAACGCATTCAGGAGCCGTTCATGCTCGACGCGGAACAACGCTACGAGGCGACCGGCGAGAAGCAGCGGAGCTTCCACGAATTCGAATACGGCGCGAAAACGTGGGATCGAAAGCGTCGTGTGATTCTAAAGGCGGAGCGATTGCCAAAGGGCGCCAACCCGCGCTTCGTGGTGACGAATCTCGACGATCCGCCCGAGGCGATCTACGACGTCATCTACACGCAGCGCGGTGAGATGGAGAATCGCATCAAGGAGCAGCAGTTATTCCTGTTCGCCGATCGCACGAGTTGCAGCCGGTTCATTGCGAATCTATTCAGATTGATGCTGGCGTCAGCGGCGTACGTGTTGATCGAGCACATCCGCCGCGAAGGCCTGAAGGATACCGAACTCGCCGAAGCCCAGGTCGATACGATTCGGTTGAAGGTGTTAAAGGTCGCCGCGCGAGTGGTCGTTAGCGCCCGCCGCGTTGTGCTGCATCTGTCGAGCAGCTATCCCTATCAATCACTTCTACATCGGCTCGTCGGCCGACTCGTGCCAAGTTGATCCACTCAAAAGCTCGATCAGTCGCATGGGGGTAAGGGGGCGGTCTGCCCGTCGCTGCCACCAAACCACGCCCTCAACACATCGCAACGGCAATTTGGCATACTCGGATGATCAGGCAGGACGTCGTGAAATAACCGGGATAGTTGACTCAAAAACGTCAGAACCCCTTTTCCTCCACAACATGCTTGCCTAATAGGGCAAGCATGGCCCCCTTGAATCGGGCCCTACAATCTTTCACGATTTGAGTAATACCAGACCGATTGGGTCGCGGGCATACTGATATGCTGGCGTATGTGCCGCCAGATGAGAGCCGTGTGAGCCGACCGGCGAGATTCGATAGAATAAGACGAACATGACAACACGCTTCGAACTCGACAATCTGACGCGCGACGAGAACCTCATCGCACACGCCGCGACGGCGAGCGAGCTGTTCACGTTTCTTTCCCGACAAGTGATCGTCCCGACAGCATGCGTCGCACTCGTGGAAACGAATGCGGGGCAGCCTTACATCGTCTCCGCCGGCAAGCCTGTCGAGGCGGATGGTCTGCGGGAAGCATTGTTCGTTCGCACAGTGCCGTTCGAATTCGAATACGACTTCACGGACTTCGAATCGTCCGACGGTTTCCGATTCACGGGCCGTGCCGAGCTGTCGATCTGTGTCGTACCGGATCGAACCGAACTCGTTTCATTCAAGCGCGAGCTGCTCGGAAGCAATCGCGTCATCCAGCGCGATCGCCTGCGTCGGCATTGTGAAGACGCCGTGCAGACGGGGCTCGTGAAGTTCATCTCGTCGCGCCCCGCCGAAGCGCTCGTGCGCCCCGACACGTGGAACGAATTTGATGACGTCCTCGCCGACGCCTTCAAGCCCGTCGGTTTCTCTTCGGGCCTTGCGCTGGGGCGCGATCCGAGACTAAGTCTGAAATCGACAGCCTACGAAGAATCGCGAAGCGAGGCGAAGGCCGCCGAAATCCGCAGACAGCGTCTCGACGAGGAAGATCGCCGCCGCAAGGACGCCGTCGAAGCGCGCGATCGGCATCTTGAAGATCTTGGACAAATGCTGTCGAAAGTACGCGACATGGCCGGCGCGGCGGGATCCGTCGATGTCGGCGATCTGATCAAGTCCTTTGGCGCCGAACAGCGCGGCGATCTTTATCAGGGGCTGCTCGCGATGGACAGCTCGGGGAAATCGACGCGCCACATTCTTGTCGTGGCCGGCAGTGCCCTAGTCTGGTTTGATCCGACGAATCCAAATGAGATCGCGCGCAAACAGAAGCTTCCCAAGGAAGAGATTGGTTCGCTGCGTTCCGTTCGCGTTGTGGAGCAGCATGGCGAACCGCGCGTTCTCGTCGGCGCGCGAAACGGCGTGCACGTGCTCGATCGCGAAGGCGAGATTCTCTACACGTGCATCCTTCACAATCGCCCGGAACTCCGCGGAGGCTTCAACGCGGCGACGATCCTGAACGGCGACGTCTATGCGTCGCACTCCGAAGTCGGCCTCGTGCGATGGCGTCGCGATTCTCCTGAGGCGGCAATTCACTGTCTTGATCATCTGACGGAGGGAAGCCACAGCGTTCGCGACGTACAACACGACGACGCCGGCCGCCTGTGGCTCGGCGTGGACAACATCATCGTTTCCTGGAATCCGAAGGCGGACGATTCCGATCAGGCGGCGGCGGCGCCGGCGGAAGTCACGACACTATCCGTTGCCGACGGCTATGCGACAGCCGGCCTGAAGAATGGCGCCATCGTCCGCTGGCTGATCGGCGACATGAAGCACATGGAGACGATTCGTCGCCAGACGGGATCGAGTGTTCGATCGGTGGCATGGCTGAACGGCGGGGGGGTACCGCGACTGCTGGTGGGTGACGGCCGATCGTTTCTCGAGTTGATGGTGCTCGGCGATGCCTATCACGGTCAGTATCGCTGCCTGCACGAGATGCGCTGGGGGTTCGCGGCGGAGGACATCGTCGTGGGCGTCAACGATCCGCGGGACACGTTCATCATCTGGAAGAAGAATCATCCGGAACAGCCTGCCGCGCACGTGTCTGTCCGGCGGCTGACGGGGCGATCGATTCAGGATGTAGCACTGGTTTGAATCGCGCGATTGATGCCAGGATCGTGACAGACTTAGCGCGGCCTGATGGCGCAACGGTACCGGCTATTGGCGGGTACCACACTGACGCGGATGGCGCGTCTCTACCCCGTGAAACGCACGCGATCTGATCCGCCGCTGTTGGGATCATCTTCATCGATATCGACATCCGATTCTTCGAACGTCTCTCCGATGTCGATCATGTCGACGTCTACCCGAGCGGAACGTTCAGGGACGATTCGGCGCCCCAGCATCTTCGCGATAGCGGCGCGAATGGGGCCGAACAGGGCGTAGGCCGCCGTGCCCACGGCCAGCGTCACTTCGAAGTCCACGACGAGCGCAATCAACAGCACGATGACGATCGAGACGACCTGCCAGAAGGGGCGGCGACCGCGAAGGACGGCGTTGACCATGTGCGGATAGCGAAACGGGCTGACCATCAGAAGGCCGAGCACAAGGGCGAAGGGCGGCATGAGTCGTTCGATGACATCAATCCATCTGACGTGAATCAACTGCGGCAGCAGGCCTTCGTGCAGAATCACGGCGGCGATGATCGCGCCGGCGGCGCCGGGAGAGGGCAGGCCGCGAAAATCCATGTGGGCTGATTCGTCTTCTTCGTTCTCCACGTTGAAACGCGCGAGCCGCATCGCCGTACAGCAGACGTAGACGGCGACCATCACCCATTCGGCGCGCCAGTAGGCGCGTTCGAATCGATCCAGTTCCAACATCTCGCTGAAGATCGCGGGCTGTGCGATCGTCAACACGAGGCACGCCGGGGCCACGCCGAAGCTCACGATGTCGGCCAGCGAATCGAGCTGCGCGCCGAACTCGCTTGTCTTTCGAGCGAGTCGCGCCAGGCGGCCGTCGATGGCGTCGAAGAACATCCCCAGGATCAGAATAAATGCCGCCGCGCTGAGATACGTGGAGAACAGGGCGATGACCTTCGTCGGTTCTGCGTCGGAGTTCTGCGGCACGGCCGCGGATTGCGCACTGAGCATGCAGAGGTAGATTGCGCCGAGGCCGCACGTGAGATTGCCGAGCGTCGCCAGTGACGGCAACACGCCGACAGTCTTGAGAATGCGTTCGCGACTTCGTGACCGCCTGGATTCGCGTGGATCGATGGTCATGCGAACTACCCTTCTGACTTTGTTGCGAAGCCCGGCCGCATCAGGATGGTTGCGCCGCCCTTGACGATATCGTTCAGCTTGACGGCCGGCTCCAGTCCGCTCGACGCAGGAACGATCAAATCGGTTCGCGATCCAAATTTGATCATGCCGAATCGCTCGCCACGATGCAATTGGGATCCCGTATCCACGTGACAAACGATCCGACGGGCGATCAAACCCGCAATCTGCCGCACGATGATCGGACCATAGTCGGCGTCGGGATCGATCGTGATGCTGTTCCGCTCGTTGCGCATGCCCGATTCGGGATGGCGAACATCGAGGAATTCCCCGCGTTCATATTGCGTCGACAGGACGCGACCGTCGCACGGCGCACGATTGACGTGCACATTGAAGACAGAAAGGAAGATGCTGATTTTCAGCACGGGCTCGTCGATGCCGGGCCAGCCGTCATCGAGTCGCGCGATTTCCGTAATCTTCCCGTCGGCGGGGGAGACCATCAGGCCGGGATCGGCGGGAATCGTGCGCGGCGGATCGCGGAAGAACGAGAGCACGAACATCCACGCGACGAGCAGAGGGACAGCGCCGATCCAGAACCAGGGCGAGATACTCAGCGCCGCCCATGCGCAGGCGATCCCGCCGGCGCCGAACGTCAGTGTTGTGATTGCGACTTCTTTGTATCCGTCACGTGTGATCAAGGCGTCACCAATTCCCATCCTGCCAGGTTACTCGCGGCGTTTCGCGGGCCATGAGAGAATCCGGCGATTATACGGGGAATCGAACGAGGCGGCTCGGCGACGGACGAGTGCGTGAGTTGCAGTATCGTTCAGCGCGGCGATCGGGTAATTCATGGCGGCCGGACGGACGTCGCTGCAAGGACATTGGGATCTGATGAATTTCCACTCAACCACACTGTCCGAACCTTGCTGTCCACAGCGCGGCGTTCGCGATTCAAACGCAATTCGTCGCGCTCCGCCGTGAGGAGACGGCGGGTCTGAATTGAAAAAGCCCGCCGGATTGCTCCGACGGGCTTTGAGAATTCATGCTCGGCTCGTTCTGTGAACCGAAAATCGATCGATTGTCCAGGCGATCGATTCGTCAGTCAGCGCTCAGCGCGTCGCGACTTTTTCGCCGGTCAGCGCCTGGCTGGCCGCTTCGACCTGGGCCTTGGCGAGTTCGACGCGGGCGTGGAGTTCGCAGCCCGTTGTGGTTTCGCCGACGACGAACTTCACTTTGCCGGCAGCCTTGGCCTTCGGGCAGACTTTCGTCGAGCAGTTGACCTTCTCGCCGTTCACGAGATAGCTCATGCCGACAGTCTTGATCGCACTGCGGGCGGCGTCCCGAGCGGCGACGGCTTCGTCCCATTTGGAGAAGTCACGACCAGCGACACGATACGTGATGCCTTCGGCCTCGCAGCAGGCCTTGCCCTGAACGAGCTTCGTCTGAGTTGCCTTGCTCTTGCCGCAGCCTTCCGAGGAAGCGAGCTTGGTCTTCGCAGCGCCGTCTTTGCTCGTGCAGCACCCACTCTTGGCGCTGGCAAGTTTCGTCTTATCACAGGCAGTCTTCGACGAACTGCAGGTCGACTTTGCCGATGCAAGCTTCGCCTTGCAGCATGCCTTATCGCCACCCTCGGCGGAGGCCAGCTTGGCCTTGCAGCATGCCTTGTCGTCCGACGTGTCGCTCGCGAGCTTCGTCTTTGCGGCGCCGTCCTTGCTCTTGCAGCAGCCGCTCTTGGCGGAAGCAAGCTTCGTCTTGTCGCAGGCTGTCTTCTTGGAGCTGCAGGTCGATGTCGCCGATGCGAGCTTCGCCTTGCAGCATGCCTTGTCGCCACCCTCAGCGGAGGCCAGCTTGGCCTTGCAGCATGCCTTGTC
>JAJDEC010000364.1 GCA_029259995.1 Phycisphaerae bacterium | reverse complement strand
GATGTTGGGGCCATTTTCGAGGGGCTGGCGAAGACATGCGATTGCACGGGTTAAGTCCTTTCGCTTGATCGTTTTGCGAGGTTATGCGCCAGATTTCGGGGGGCGCAAAACGGCGCAAATCTTGCAAAACTCTGACGGCGGTTCGACAGGTCGATCTTCCGACACTCGCAAACGACGTCGACCGGCTGGTCAATTGAATTACTTGATCGGCGTTTCGTGTTGTGGCGCGGGGATGCATGCGCCGATGAACAGGCCATCGTCGTGGCAGAAGCGAGCATTCACTGGAATCACTCCCTGTCGCATTGCGACGCGAGGAACGCGAACTCGCGTCTTTTTGGTACATCGCGGAATTCCGTGAAATGAATTCATGCATGCGATGAGTCATGTGTGCTGCAGAACTCGTGACAGTGCCAAGTCTATAACGCACTTTCAGTGCTTGGCTCATGGTTTGGTCCGCAACCCAGGGCTGCGATTGCCCGCTTCGCGGGCTGCACTTGCCCTGGGCTCACTTATGGCACGCTTTCAGCGTGCGGGGCGAGTCCGTTCAAGTCGCGTTCCCATACATTCAAGTCGCATTCCCCAACGTTCAAGTCGCATTCCCCTTACGTTCGAGTCGCGTTCCCCGGCGTTCGAATCGCATTCCCCTTACGTTCGAGTCGCGTTCCCCGGCGTTCGAATCGCATTCCCCTTTCGTTCGAGTCGCGTTCCCCGGAAATGCGTGAAGAACCTGTTTTGTTGCGCTGCGCTCGCATCGCGCGACGGACTCCCTGACGGTCGCGGCTCGGAAGGGTTTCGCGGCACTGGCAGATGCGCGGCACTGCCATACTCGCGGCACTGAAGGGGGCACGGTTTATTAGGGGGTGGGGGGTTTGTGGGGGTGCGTGCGTATGCCGAATCGATCGATCGGGCGGCCGCGGGGGTCTGCGCCGGATGGGTCGCGTTCGCGTTGGCGAAACGCGGCGTCTTTGTCGTTGTCGGCGATCAAACTCGCTTCCATGCGCAATGGGCGGAGCGGATCGTCGCCGAGCGCGGGGAGCGCATTGTCGAGATGTGAAAATGTTTCGTAGGCAATCGAGAGTTCGCCGGTCGCATCGTTGCGATAGATCTCGATGATGCGGCCTTCCTGCGGCGGATCCAGTGTGGAGCCGGTCTCGATCTCGAGATAATTACCGCGATCGGCGACGCGATGACGATGCGTGTGACCGACGAGATGCACGGCGACACTCGGATGCGCGTTCAGCAAGTCGTGGAATTCCGCCGGTAGCAGCGACGTGCCATAGATTTCCTGAAGCGCGTTGCTCGGATGATGCGAACAGATGACAACGACTTCGCCGCGTTCATCGGCGAGCGTCAGCTCGTTTTCCAGCCACATGCGCTGTCGCGAGGAAATGGAGGCCTCCAGGTAGATGAATCCGGGGATTCTGTGTGCGGGATCGCAGGAGTCGAGGCCAATGAGGCGAACGCCCTCGACGGGCGACTGGCTCCAGTAGCTTTCGCCGAACAGCGGATCGGAAAATCCGTGCCCCGTTGGCGTGGTTCGGCTCGCGAACATCGCAGCGATGAATTCGCGCTTGTCGAAGAATTCTCGCGCTTGATTCGGAAACACGAAACGTGGAATCTCGAGAAAATTGGGCGGCCCCGGCATGGCGGGCGTTACGTTTCCGTTCGCCAGCGCGGCGGTCGGTTTCAAATCGGTCGGCAGGAGCGGCGCGCCGAGTCCTCGGCCGGGCAGAGGCGCGGCGCGGACGCCATCGGGCCCCGTGAACACGGGGAAGAGCCCCGTGGCGTAGGCGTCGTGGTTTCCGAATACGACGTACCAGGGAATGTTCGATGCGTCGCCGTGCGTGCCCTGCTGATACATCCCTTGCGCGTCAAAAGCGGCATGCGGATCCAGCAGAGGATCGGGCTTCAGCCAGGGGAGTCGATCGTCGATGCCGGACAGCGGATTGACATTGCCGCCGTCGAACAGGCTGACGAGCCAGTCGAGTTCGTTGCGTTGGGCATTGTCGCAGGCATCGCCCGTGTTGATGACAAAATCGATCGTACGGCCGGCGGCGTGGATGCGATTGATGGCGCGGATGGTTCCGTCGACGAGTTGGGTTGACCAGGCTTCATAAGGTCGCCATGCGCTGCGCGTGACTTCCGCGCCCTGGGCGAGTCTCGCGGGGGATTCTTCGTCGACGACGTGGGTGTCGGAGATGTGGACGAGGCGCGTGACGAGCGTGAGGCCGGTCGTGTCAACGGGGTCCGAGGCGCTGCGCGGCAGGAGCGGATCTGTATCCGGCGGGCATGATCCGCCGAGGCAGAATGCGGCGGCGAGGAAGAGCATGCATGCGCGACGCGTACGATGGATTGGTCTGAACGAGTTCAACATGGTCGCAATCGCGTAAATCCTCTATTGTACGCTACGGATGAATGAGTCGGCGACGGTCTGTTGGGCGAACGATGCTTCTGGTGGTGTCCGGAGATTCCGCCGCCCCTTCGGGGCGGAAACGGAGCAAGACGAAATATTCCACGGGTTTCGTTCGATCGCTTCGCGATCTTCACTGCACCCGTGGCTACGGTCCGTCGCTCCTTCGGAGCGTGTGGGATTCGTCGTCTATTCGGAACGGGAAGGATTCGTCGCTCCGTCGGAGTGAACAAGCGCTGTCGCGAGCCCGGTGTGTCCGAGCGTGCAAGCATGTCACTGGTACGGTGTGACGAGATCATTATTGTTGCGGGATCAAGAGGGCTCGATACGGGCCGGCGGCCCCAGACAATCTTGAATTGGCGCCGCGCTCGAACACTGGGTGACAAGCACCCAGTGGCACGAAGAAGCCGCGCTCGAACACTGGGTGACAAGCACCCAGTGGCACGAAAAAGCCGCGTGCCTAAAGTGGTCGGCGTGACACGATCTGGCGCGTCGTTGGATGAGGATTTGCGTTGGAAGAATCGCTGTTTCACTGCCGTTTGTTCCTGTTTCCCGGATAGACGGATTCCCGGACAGCCTTGAGGTCTGTGCTCATGCCATTCTCACTTGTTCTGTCACGCAACACAATGAAGCGACATCGAATTCTTCTGGCGGCGAATCGTGTCGCGTTCATCGCCGCCCTTTTTTTCGCCGGCATTTCGTGCAGCGAGCAGCAGGCGGCAATCACGCGACGATCTGTGATGACAAACGTCCCGGACCGGTCGTCGCTCTCGCTGATGTATGCGTCGGCGGAAGTGGTCTATTGCGAATTCGGGCGACCGGAGAAACTCGGCGTGAATCTCGCCGAGACTGCGCCGGAGACGCATCTGTTGTTGCAGCGCAGTGCAGAAGGGACGGCGACGCTGTCGCCGATGATCGCGGATCATGAGGCGTTTCGTGAA
>JAJDEC010000363.1 GCA_029259995.1 Phycisphaerae bacterium | reverse complement strand
GTTTTCGATCAGCCTGGCGTGCACGCCACTCGGCGTGCTTTCGTACGAGGATTGCATCCCAATTTTTTCTAACCTCATCTGAATACTCTAATTTGGCAAGCTCTTCGCACATTTTCTGACCAGCAACGATCTGAAAACCGGGGGAAACTCTATCTCCCTCAAAAGGCACATCTACTCGGTCAAGCATTTCTAGAATCAGCGATGAAGAAATCGCCTTTCCCTCAGCAGAGATTACATTCCCACTGGCGGCCGTTGCCTCGTCAATCCGGCGAAAAAGCAACTTGGATTCGTCACTCGCATGAGAGTCGGTGATGCCTCGAAGGACTTCTATCCATTTGTCATCCGTTAGAATTGGCAGATCGGATAACTGAATAGTTAGGCTGCCCTGAAATGTTTCATATCCTGTAGTAGAAACATCTCCCTCTTCGGAAGTGGCATGCACATCTGCGCCCTCATGCTGCCGGTATGTTCGCAATTCGGATAAGGGAGCGTGCAACTGCCGAGAAAGCTCGGATGCACGCCGTATGAGGCGTTCATGACGCCTTCTTTTGATTGTTGGAAAGTCAGGTAACATCGGTTCTTCTAAGAGCGACACCAAATATACCGTTTCGCAAGCTAGGCGTCAGTATGTGGGTTTTGAGATTGTGGTGAATAATTAATGCAATGCCGCCAAACGACTAGTCGTTACGTATAGGGTTGGGGTGTCGGGTATGAGATCGGAGTGATCTGTGACTTGATATTGGTTGGGCACGGGTTGGGTTGCTTCGGATTCGGATCAAAAATCCGAGAGCCTGGTCGTGAAGGGTCGACGGTTTGATCGATGCTGGGACATCAATGTGTCGTCGCGGTGACATTTGTAACGCACTTTCAGGGCTCGCTCCGTGAAGGGGCGGCATTCCCGGGGTTACGCTTTGACCGCTGCGCGGTCTTCGCTACACCCCGGGCTGACCTGTTTTGCCCCGTTGGGGCAACGGTGCATCGGCGCATGAAAAAAGCCCGGCCAATCCTGGCCGGGCTCTGAGTGTGCTTGATATGTCACCGATGAATCGCGCTTACGTCGCGTCGGCGTCTGTCGCGCCGCCGGCGGTGCCGGCGGTGCCCGCGAGGGCTGCGTCGTCAGCGGGTGCCGCGACTTCGACGGCTTCGATGCAGAGGACGTTCACGCCGTCCTCGTTCTCCCGTGCGCCGACGATCAGCTTCTGCTTGCCGACGTATTCGCGGCGGAGCAGGCCTTCGGAGATCTGGTCCTCGAGCATCTGCTCGATCGCCCGTCGCAGAGGTCGAGCGCCGAACTTCTCGTCCGTGCCCTTGGCCAGCAGAACCTCTTTGGCTTCCTGCGTGACTTCCATCGAGTATCCCTTTTCGGCGAGCCGCTTGCCGACTTTGTTCAGCTCCAGCTCGACGATCTGGACCAGCTGCTCGTGGGCCAGCTTGCGGAAGACGACAATCTCGTCGATTCGGTTGATGAACTCCGGACGGAAGTAATCCGTCAGCTCGTTCTTCAGGAGGTCGACCATGCGGCCGTAGCTCGCATCCTCATCCCGCTTCTCGAAACCGAACGTCGTTCGGTTCGTGATTTTGTCGGCGCCGATGTTGCTCGTCATGATCAACACGACGTTGCGGAAATCGACGTGGCGACCAAACGAATCCGTCAGGCGGCCTTCCTCCATGATCTGGAGCAGCATGTTGAACACATCCGGATGCGCTTTCTCGATTTCGTCGAGCAGCACGACGGCATAAGGTCGGCGGCGGATCCGCTCCGTGAGCTGGCCGCCCTCTTCGTATCCGACATATCCCGGAGGTGCGCCGACGAGCCGGCTGACGTTGTGCTTCTCCATGTACTCGGACATGTCGAGCGTGATGAGCGCGTCGTCCGAGCCGAACATGAAGTTGGCCAGCGTCTTGGCGAGCAGCGTCTTACCCACACCGGACGGACCGATGAAGATAAAGCTGCCCATGGGGCGATTCGGATCCTTCAGACCGCTGCGCGAGCGTCGCACGCTTCGGGCGACGGCGCTGATGGCCTCGTCCTGGCTGATGACGCGCTTGTGCAGTTCGTTTTCGAGTTCGAGCAGGCGCTCGGCTTCTTCCTTTTCGAGCCGCGTGAGCGGAACGCCCGTCATCAGACTGACGACTTCGGCGATGACTTCCTCATCCACGACGCCGTCGATCTCGCTGCGGCGATTCTGCCATTCGCGCTGCATCTCGTCGAGTTCGTCCTTCATCTTCTGCGCCTTGTCGCGCAGATCGGCGGCACGCTCGTAGTCGGCGTTGCGAACGGACTCGTCCTTCTCGCCCGTGAGCCGCTTGATCTCGGCGTCGAGATCCGTGAGCTTCGTCGGCTTGGTCATGGCCTTGAGGCGGACGCGGGCGCCGGCCTCGTCGAGGACGTCGATAGCCTTGTCCGGCAGAACGCGCGACGGCACGTATCGCATCGACATATCGACGGCGGCCGCGAGGGCGTCGTCCGTGATCTGGACGCGATGGTGCGCCTCGTAACGATCGCGCAGCCCTTTGAGAATCTGGATCGTCTGATCGCGATTCGGCGGCTCGACGATGATCTGCTGGAAGCGTCGTTCCAGCGCGCCGTCCTTCTCGATGTACTTGCGGTACTCATCGAGCGTCGTGGCGCCGATGCACTGGATCTCACCGCGGGAGAGTGCGGGCTTGAGGACGTTCGACGCGTCGATCGCGCCCTCGGCGCCGCCGGCGCCGACGAGCGTGTGCAGTTCGTCGATGAACAGGATGATATTCTTGGCGCGGCGGACTTCGTTCATGACCGCCTTGATGCGTTCCTCGAACTGACCGCGATACTTGGTGCCGGCGACCATCATGGCGAGATCGAGCACGACAATTCGCTTGTCGGCGAGCAGTTCGGGGACTTCGTTGTCGACGATCTTCTGGGCGAGGCCTTCGACGATGGCCGTCTTGCCGACGCCGGCTTCACCGAGAAGAACGGGATTGTTCTTGTAGCGGCGGCAGAGAACGACGAGGAGTCGTTCGATTTCCGGGGCGCGGCCGATGACGGGATCGAGCTTGCCCTGTTTCGCCATTTCCGTGAGATCGCGGCCGAAGGAATCGAGGGCCGGCGTTCGGGACTTGCCGCCCTTGCGCTGACCGGTCTCGGCGCTGGCGCCGGCGACTTCCTCTTCACCCGAGCCCGCACCGAGAAGATTCAGAACTTCTTCGCGGACTTCTTCGAGCTTGATGCCGAGGTTCATCAGCACTTGCGCTGCGACGCCGTCCTGCTCGCGCAGGAGACCGAGCAGGAGGTGTTCCGTGCCGACGTAGTTGTGATTGAGCTGTCGCGCTTCTTCGATCGCGTACTCGATGACTTTCTTGGCGCGGGGCGTCTGCGGGAGTTTGCCCATCGTCACCATGTCGGGACCGCTCTTGACGAGCTTCTCGACTTCGAGGCGGACCTTGCGCAGGTCGACTTCAAGGTTCTTCAGAACATTGGCGCCCACGCCGCTGCCCTCTTTGACAAGACCCAGCAGGATGTGCTCAGTCCCGATGTATTCGTGGTTAAAGCGCTGGGCCTCTTGATTGGCCAGCGCCATCACCTTTCTCGCTCGGTCCGTGAATCGCTCGAACATCGCCATGGGCCTTTCTTCTTCGGGCTCGTGCCCGTTCGTCGGCTTTCGCCGCCTTCCGCGCGACGGGTTCCGTCAACCTGTCGCGATCCCCTTCACATTATTACGCCCTCGATCGTGCTTCGGGTCGAGGCATATCCGGCATGCGTAGATTCCGCATCGCCCGAACGTCCCGAAAGAACGCAACGCAAGCGTGCCGAATTCTAGTCCCCACGCAATGGGGCATCAAACGCGGCGCCTTACCGGGAAGCGCGCCACGGCTAGGAATCTATCGGTTGATCGCCTGCGCCAATGCAGACAACGCCGGTCGATTGCGTCGTTACTTTTTCTAAGTTTTTAATTCGGGGCGTCCGCTTTGGATTCCGGGCCGGATCGGCCGGATAGCGATTCCTGCGCGGCCACGGCCCATTTGCTTCTGGGGGCGACTTGAAGAATTCGGCGTCGAATCCGGCCTGCTTCGGACGACAATCCGCGGGAATCACTCAGATCGGCACTTGCAGTGAGCACATCGGGCCGCTCCCCATTGAGCGCCAGGGCGGCCTCGAGTGCCATTCGCGCACCGTCGGCGTCATTTCGGCGGATATCGAGCGCTGCCTGGGCAAGCAGCGAATCCACTTCGGCGTCGATGGCATCGTGACGACGTCCGAGATGCATCATGAGCGCCTGGGCCGCCGCCCATCCGGCGATGCCGATGCAGAGGGCGAGAAGGGAGAGCCAACTGGGAACGGCGACCGGGGCGATCCACTGGCCAGCGATCCAGAGGTTGATGCTGAGCGCGAACAGCAGCGCCAATGCGATCCCCAACCATTCCCGACGGATCGGCACCAGTCCGGCGCCGGGCACGAGGAAATTCAGAAACCAGCAGGTCGAACGTGTCATAAATATTTCGATCGATACGCTGTATCGCGATGTGTGGATACGTGAAAACGCCGTGTTGAATGCATCGCCGTTTTGTTGAAATGGCGATCGGGCGAAGATCGCCGTCGATCCGAGCTATCCGCCGCGGATAATCGCCTGGCTCAGTTCCATCCATGCGAAGAGCAGAATCGGTGCGGACGCGACGGAGAGTGCTCCGAGGCCGAGTCCGATCCATGACATACCCTGTTTGTTGTTACGCTTCTGGCCCAGGCTGTTGAAGCCCATCAATCCGGCAGTCAGGCCGAGCCCGATCGTCAATGCGGCGCCGCCGAAGACGATGACCTTGCGAAATTTGCCAAGGCCGCTGTTCGGATTGAAGTTGATCGCCATCATGTCCTTGTCGAACCCGCGGAAAACGCCGTAAGTCAATCCCATCAGGCAAATGATCGCTGCGACGCCGAAGAACGCCGATACCCACGCCTGAGTTTCATGGAGTCGAAAGTTGGGAAATTTCATGATCTCAATAACCGCTTTGCGTTGTTTGCGTTGGGCGAAGTCACGATGCGTCACAACGCCGTCCGTCGGGCCTCGATTCCGTGGACGATATCATAACTCGCACGGCTCTGCGGGACCAACAGGCGATCGGCCTGTCGATCTGCGGCCCATCCTACTATGATCCGGGCAAGTCCGCCGGACACGGCGGCCCCATGGAGATGCGCATTACCCCATGCCAGACGAGACGCCCTATTCCAGGCCAGTTCACGAACCAGCGATCCGGGTCATGATGATGCCGCGCGACACGAATGCGCACGGGACCATCTTCGGCGGCGTGCTCCTGAGCTACGTCGACCAGGCCGGCGCGATCGCGGCCCGCAAGCTGGGTTGCGCGCGGGTGGTGACTGTCGCCATGGACTCCGTGGAATTCAAGCATCCCGTCTTCGTGGGCGACGTTCTCAGCTTTTATGCCGAAGTGACCAAAATCGGTCGGACATCGGCCCGGATTCGCATAACGGTTGTTGCGGAGCGATTCGAACCGCCCTGCGAGAATGAGCCCGTAACGACGGCCGAACTGGTCTACGTCGCGATCGATGAAGATCGAAAGGCGATTCCGTTCGCCGAATGTCGAATCCAGGACGCGGCCACGGCGGCGGCGAAGAAAAAGAAGTAGCCGCCGCGTAGTTATCGGTCATTCACCTTCTCGGTTCTGATCGCATTCGTTCATTCACTTCGCGGATCGGACGCGCTGACTCATTGTTTGAATGACGGCGAGGCTGAGATGGACGTGCTTGAACTGCGTCGCCGTGGCAACACGGCGGAGTGCAAAAAATCGGGGATTGACTCGGGCGCGCCACGCTGAGGACAGCGAGGCTCTGACTGTGGCGTGGTTTCGGGCTCGGCTTAAACTCCACAATTATGTCTCGACTGCATCGCC
>JAJDEC010000362.1 GCA_029259995.1 Phycisphaerae bacterium | reverse complement strand
CCGTTCCAGCGCCGATCGAACGAAGCAATTCTCGCATGATCGAGATACTGCACGCGCTGCTCGCCCTGGATCAGCACCTGCGCCGCCAATAGCAGCGCGTGCCGAGACGATTCGATCGCCGAATCGTCCAATGTCAGGGCGCCATCCAACGGCGATTCCAGCTTCGCGATGAAGCAACCATACTTCTCCAGCGAACCGACGAACGTCGCCTCGACGGGCTTGCCGCTTGCCGGATGAACGAGCACGCGCTTGAGCCGCGCCGTCACTTTCCGCTTGAGATTCGCCAGCACGAGCACCCGATCATTCCCGATCAGTACGCCGGGCACGTTCATTTCCGTCGCCTCTTCGCCGTCATCACTGTCCCAACCGTAGTAGCTCGTCGACTGGGCCCCCTTCTTCGGACTTCGCAAGCTGAGATGCACGCGATGCACGCCCCGATTGACGATCGACTCGAAATGCCTGAGTCGCTGGGCAACGTCATCCGACGCAATGACGGGCCAATGCGCCGTTGACTGCTTCCAATCGTCGCTCAGCGGCAGTTCGCTTCGAAGGCACAGCGCGACCGGTTTCCCCGAACGATTCACAAGGACACCGTCCGACGGCTCGATCGACTGAAATGCCTCACCGCATTCAGACATCGCCAGCGTCGCCGAAACCGGCTTGCACGAAATGTTCCAGCGACCGTTGGCGTCCTGCCCCGTCACAGACAGGTAAGGTCCCTCCAGCGACGAATCGAGATTCAATGGCTGACCACCGGCGATGGGCGCGTCAAGATGCAAGATCGTCGCGGGTCGATCCGCAACCCAGTCCACACGCTCGACGCCGGCGCCGCCCGACTTGCCGATCACGCGGACCCGCTCGACAAAACGAGGATGGATCGCCTGATCGCGCGTCACGACTTTGTCCGGCGCGATCAGAAAACCGACAGCAATGAACGGTCGCTCCTCATTGACGTACTTCTCTGCGTCGGACTCGCCATGATAGTTCCCGCAGTTCGGGCAGCGGCTGTACCATCCCGCGCCTTCGGGCGCATCACCGCGATCGTACTTCAGCGTGTACTCCACTTTGACGATGGATGGCGAGACTCGCTCGATCAGCGTCGCCATGTCCTGAAGCGTCAGCCTGGGCTCGTCGGCATGCGCCGCCTTCGTCGTCCCCGCCATGGCGACGGCCATGATCCATACAGTCATCTTTCGCCAGATTCGATGATTCATTCGAATGTCCTTTCCAATGCGTATGACACTTTGTTCGTATCGTGTGTGCGGCCCGACTCGATGTCGATCGCCGCACTGAAAGCCCGCGCTATTGCCGTCCCGACCAAGTTAAAAAATGCAGCATGTTTCATTGAATCTGCCACAGGTGTATCGCCGTCGGTGAACCGGCTGTTAGCCGGTTCCACACGATGCACGAACCGGCTAATGGCCGGTTCCACACGAAAAGCGATTCTCAGGAAACGCTTATTCCTTCTCATAGTCCCGCGAGAAGTCGAGAACGCACTGCCGCATCAACCCGTTTCGCAGCACGGTCACCGCCACTTTGTGCTTCGACTCGACATGACCGATGAGTTCTTTGTGGACCCGCTTGACGTCATTCAGCGACTTGACTTTGGTCTTGCCGATCTTGAGCACGATGTCCTTTTCGCTCAGTCCCGAATTGGACGCATTGCCCGGATACTTGATCCCGTAGATGAAGACGCCTTCTTTCTGATGGAAGTACAAGTCGGGATTGTCGAACTGATTGATCGCTTTCACGGTCAAGTCCCATCGCGGGCAGTCCAGCTCTTCCCCTTCGACTTTCCCCTTCTCGCGCGGCGTCACGTCGATCTCCAGCTTCTCGTCGCCCCGCCAGACAGCCAGCGTCATCGGCTCGTTCTTGGGCACCAGACCGAACCGGCGGCGCACGTCCGGCAGATCCTCCACGGTCATCGCCGTGATCGGCTCGCCGTTGATGGCGATGATGCGATCCTTGAGCTTCAACCCTGCACGCCGGGCCGGGCTGTCTGGATCCGTTCCGCCGACGATCACACCTTCCGTCGCGTCGAAATACATGTTGCGATCGAAATCCCGCAGCGCCTGCAATTGAAGCCCCGACCAGCTCCACTTGACGACGCCGTGCTCCCGCAGATGCGGCAGCAGAATGCGGATCGTCTCCACGGGAACCGTAAACCCGAGATCCCCGCCGACCATCGTCGCGCGCGTGTTCAGGCCGACGACTTCACCCGTCGTGTCGATCAACGGACCGCCGGAATTCCCGGGGCTGATCGACGCATCCGTCTGAATCCAGCGACTGTACTCACTGCTCTCCGGCAGATAGCGCTTCGTGCACGAGACGATGCCGATCGTCACGGATCGATTCATTCCCCACGGCGCGCCCATCGCCATCACAAAGTCGCCCTCCTGCAATCGGGACGAATCGCCCAAAGTCGCGAACGGCACCTGTCCTTCCTTCTTGAGATCAAGCTGGATCAGCGCGACGTCCGTGTCCTTGTCCGTTCCGACGATCTTCGCGTAATACGCGCGGCCGTCGGACAGCAGGCAGCGCACTTCGCGCGCCTTATCGACAACGTGCCAGTTCGTCAGCGCCTCGCCCGTCTCCGAAATGATCACGCCGCTGCCAGAGACGGCCTGCGACTGCTTCTTGCCGGATTCGTGGCTCTCGCGGATGCACTTGATGTAGATGACCGCCGGGAAGACCCGGTCCTTCGCGTCGGCCACGATGCTGCGGAAGTCGACTGGCAGGGCCCGATCCTCCGCGCGCGCCGGCAACGTTGCAGCGCCGCCCAGAATCAGCAACAGCGGCATAGCAACTCGAATCGATACCTTTTCGCGCATCAGGAATCCTCCATCCGGGGCGAGACTTTATCGTTATGATCTGGACGAGTCCGGACGTTCTCCGCAATCGGCCGAGATGCCCGCATCATGTCCGCAGCCGCAGCGGATTTCAACCATCCCGGCGCGCAGTCTGCCCCATCCTTCGCGCGGCGAAGGGCGGGGAATCGCGCCGGCCGCACCATGCTGCCATCACGCATTTTCCGCTATAATTCACCCTAACAAGACAGTGACGTCAGCCCGCAGGAGCACGCAGCGATGATCCACTACATGAAGCTCGGTAAACTCCCCCGCAAGCCACACACGGCCTTCTACGAAGACGGCAAGCTCCTGATGGAACAGTGCCACACGCGCGAAGGCTTCGATGGTCCCCACTCCACGCTCTATTTCCGCACGCCGCCGACCGACGAAAACGCCGTCGAACAACTCAGGATCCCCGGCTTCTGCCCCTTCGTGCAACTGAAAGAACAGCCGCTCTATCGCCGCCACATCCGCACGCAGGATCTCAAACTCGCCGGCGACTTTCTCGACGCCCGTCGCGTCCTGATGTTCAACAGCGATCTGCACATCAGCATGGCCAAGCCCGACAAACTCAGCCAGCGATTCTTCTGCAACGGCGACGGCGAAGAACTTTATTACGTCTACAAGGGTTCAGGTCGGCTCGAATCCCAGTTCGGTGTCCTCAGCTTTCGCGAGGGCGACTACGTGCTCATTCCGCGAGGGACGCCCTATCGCATCCACTTCGAAGGCAAGCCGGAATTCCTCATCTTCGAGGGTCGCGGATTCATCGACATCCCGAAGGAATGGCGCAATCGTTCCGGCCAGATCACGGATTACGCCCCCTATTCCCATCGCGACTTCCGCGGCCCCGAGTCCCTGCTGCAACACAACGAGCGCGATCACGGCAAGGCCCCGTTCCATATCGTCGTGAAGCGCGAAGACGAACTGACTGTTCACATGACGCAGCACTTCCCGTTCGACGTCGTCGGATGGGACGGCAGCGTATACCCCGTCGCCTTCCACATCCTCGACTACCAGCCGAAGACCGGCTCTGTCCATATCCCGCCGACGTCGCACACAACCTTCGCCGGCAA
Organism: Phycisphaerae bacterium; assembly: GCA_029259995.1. Lineage (GTDB taxonomy): Bacteria > Planctomycetota > Phycisphaerae > UBA1845 > UTPLA1 > ECT2AJA-110-A. The sequence continues at coordinate 3,063 of JAJDEC010000362.1, read as the reverse complement.
CGGTTTCGTCGTGTGTTCATTCGTGCCGCGAAAAGTGGATTACATGGAAGGCGCGATCCCCTGCCCCTATGGTCACGCCAGTGTCCACATGGACGAGATCCTCTTCTATGTCGAGGGCAACTTCACGAGCCGCAAAGGCATCGACTCCGGCTCGATCAGCCTGCATCCCGCCGGCATTCCGCACGGCCCGCATCCGGGCACGTACGAAAAGAGCATCGGTACGGAACGAACCGACGAACTCGCCGTCATGTGCGACGCATACAAGCAGTTCAAACTCACGGACCTGGCGCATGACCTCGAGGACAAGGACTATCACATGACATGGGTGGCGAAGGAAACGGAGTAGCACATCATTTGGTGATTTGCGATTTGGTGATTTGGTAATTTCGCGGGGTGCCATGCTTGTCCTTCAAGGCAAGCATGCAAGCGCGTAGGTCGGGTCATCGAACCGACACGACGGGCTCACGCCGGGTGCCATGCCGACGCCCAACGTCGGCAGGCCACGAAGCGCTGCGGCCATCAGGACCAAGTTGTAGGGTCCGCCCCTCGGTCCAGCCGCCGAGTGCCGCATGATTGACACAACCCGCCGGCAGGGCCCACAGCGCGGACCCCGCGGCCCGGAGGTAACCGCCCCAATGCGGGAATCGCACAATTCATACTCGCTCCGCGGAAAATTGAGCGCATTGATTGAGACGATCCTCGCCTTCGCCCTGATGCACGTCGCATTCCGCGCGTTCAAGCGCTTCACGTCGCTCGGTCAACTCGAAATCCAACACGATCTCAATCTCTCGCCCGCTGTCGCCATGATCGTCGTCGCCCTGGGCTTCATCGCGATGCGACGAGGATCGCGCAAGGAGTTCGGAATCACACTCACTCCCCTGCCGCGCAGCATGAACGCGGGCCTCGTCGCCTTCGGTGTGTTTTTAGCCATCGCCGCCGTTGCCATGGCCGTTGGCCTGCGGCGCGATCCGACGTGGACCCATCCGAACACGGCGATCGTCATCGCCACGCTCAATCTCCTGTTCGCCGCCGCCCTCGCATGGACGCTCCGCCGGATCGATCCCGCGCTCGATCGCGGCCCGCAATGGTTCGGCCTCGCCATCGTCGCGTCAATGCTGTTCAGCCCGATGGTCATTCGCGGCGCCATGGGCCTCGATCTGGTGCACACGATGTTGTCCGTGCTGTCCTTCGTCGTCTGCGCCGCCGTCGGCGAGGAACTCTTCTTCCGTGGCTATGTGCAATCCCGACTGAATGAGAGCTTCCGACGGCGTTGGACGATCTTCGGCATCCGATTCGGCCCCGGTCTGATCATCGCCAGCGTCTTGTTCGGTCTGATCCACACACTGAATCCGTACGACTACTTCACGCACAGCGGCCGACTCAACTGGATATGGGGAATGACGACTGCATCCGCCGTCGCCTACGGATTGCTGCGGGAAAAGACCGGCAGCGTCGTGACGCCGATGATCCTGCACGGATTCGTGAATCTGGCCGGCCGCTTGCCGGCGATGTTGAGTGATTCGGGATAACGAATCGGTAGGGCGCAATCGAATTGCCGCGCTGAAATCGGCCGATCGGGTGTCATGCTTGCCCTATTACGCAAGCATGCGAGCGCGTGGCCAATGACTTGCATCCGAATTGACGGTTAAGGCGATGAACCTCGTGCAGGAGTGTCTTCACGCACGCATCACCGGGAATCCGTTCCCGCAAAGCGGAAACACATCTGCCGATCGCACTCCGAGCCTAATCCGGCGGCGCGGATTGCCGCAGCGTCGCAGCCGCGACGCGCGCACGATCTTCAATCGTCGCCCCGCATTCCGGACACCGACCGCTCTCGTTGCCCGTTAGATCGTACTCGCAATCCTCGCACTTCGGCGGGGAATTGACGGTACGCGATTCGCTCGCAACGGATCGCCGCCAGATCGTGTATTCGCAGGCGAGCAAAGCGATGCCGAAGTGCTGCGTGACCGCGATGAAGTGAAATCCGTGTTCCCATGAGTCCGTGTACGTCGTTCTCGCCGGAATTCCTCCCATCACGTAAATCGAAATCATCGCCCTGATCCCTGTGAACGGTGTGTTCAGATTCCACAGGATGTAGGCGCCGCCAATAATGACAGCGAATAATAATCCGCCCAGTCGGCTTTGATTCCATCCGCCGATGACACCGCACAAGAATCCCGGAATCCCCATGATGAGGATTGCCAAGATAACTTCCGGAAAATTGAATACGGCGGCCATGGCCAACATGAGCGCGGGCATCATCAGCAACAGGCCGATGATCGCACAACCAAAGACGGTGATTGGATAGGTCTTGTAAACGTCGCGATCAGGCATCGATCGTCCGCACCTTTCGCGTCGAATCTTGCGACTCACTACTCAATTTTCGCGAAGCGCCGACCAAGCCCCTGTTTTGCCGTGAAATCGCCGACACAAGAAACACCACCCGCGTTCACCACGAGATTTTGCGGGCGTTTGCGGCAGTTTGCGGGCGTTTGCACGACGTTTTTTCCCGAAGCCCCAAAGACAGCTGAACGATTCTGTGATGCGAAAAGAAAAATCCCGATACTTTGGAACCGTACGTACGTCGCCAAGCATGCGAGCCGTTACCTACTTCTTCGCCACGGCCGCCCTCACTTTCGCACTCGTCAATTCCCGATACGCATCCTTCCCCACCCATCGCGCTGCCTTGTCCTCCGATTCGGAAAGCCGCTTCGCCAGTTTGAGCGACGCCTGATGAAGCGGCTTGCTGCGCCGCCCCACGCCGCGCAGTGCCCAGCTCGCGCCCTTTTTCACGAAGTTGCGCTCGTCGCTTGCGGCCCGTTCGATCAGCGGCAGGCATTTCTCAAACGGCGCGTCGCCCGTCGTCTTGTCGTGCAAGGCGATGCTGGCAAGCAGCGCGAAGGCGGCCCGTTTCACGAACTCGCCCTTCCGCGTCGACCATTGCTCGATCTTGCGAAATGCATGCGGCGTGCGATCGAAGAGATGAAAGCAAAGCGTGTCGCAGATGGCCCAGTTGTCGAAGTCCTTCGCCCACGCATTCATCTGCGCCGGCGTCACGCGATC
>JAJDEC010000361.1 GCA_029259995.1 Phycisphaerae bacterium | reverse complement strand
GCTCGTCGCCAGCGTCGGGTGATCCGCGTCGTACGCCTTCTCATCAATCTCGATCGCCCGCTCCATTTGCGAGCGCGCCTGCGGCAATTCGCCGAGGTCTTTCAGGATCAGCGCCAGATTCGAGTAGCTCGTCGCGAGGCCCGATTCGCCGACGGCCTGAATAGTCGCCGCCTCATGGTCAACGACGGGCGCAATGCAGGCCTTGGCCTCGTCGTAACGACCCATCTGCCGTAACACAACGGCAATCCATTGACTCAATTCCGCCACGGGCGCGACGGCGCGTTGCTCCCACAGGCTTGCGCACAGGGCCGCCAGCGGCGCCAGTTCCCATCGCAATCCCGCATCTGTCAACAAGTTGGGCGCGTCGATGCTTTTCCCGACGATGTCGCCTCTTCGTGACTGGGCGCACTTGCCGATGGCCGTGAGCAACTGTGGTTTCAGCTCGCGATCGCGTTCTACGGCGAGCCGAATCCGATTTCCCCACAGGCGATGCAGGGACAACAGGCGGCCATCGTCGGTCGAGGCTGTCAGGATGCCGTCTTCCAGAAGGCCGTCGACCATGGCGGCAGGCGAATCGCCTTCCGCGGCATCGGAGGCCGACAGGCCGTCGTCCTTGTCGGCGGCCAACAGCCACAGCATCCACGAACGCGGGATCATGTCTTCCGGAATAAAGGCGGCGTATTGCAGCGCTCGCTGCCGCTCGGGACGCAGGTGGGCGAAGGCGTCGTCGATCATGGCGTTCCAGCGCGCCGCTTGCGCCGCGTCGGGTGCTTCTGATTCGTCGACAAACAACTCGGGCAGCGCCGCCTCCGCGAAGATGTCGGGATGGGCCGATGTCAGTGTATCCCAATAGGCTATCCAATCGGTATCGCCCGTCCGCCTCATCCGCGAGCCAACGGCGGCGACAACGGCGGGCAGACCCCGCGTCGCCCGGAGGATTCGCCCGATCCACTCGACGTTGGCCTCATCCAATGCATCCGCCCGGAACCGCGCCAACGTCGCCCATGCTTGCTGGTTGGTGAACTTGGGCACCCCGACGAGCGCATCTAGCAGGATGTCATCCTTTCGCGTTGTAATCAGCACGTGGCATGCGCCCACGGGAAGCAGGCCCGACGCGACGAATTCCGCCCAGCGCTGGAGGCTCGGCACATTGTCCAGGATCAACAAGCTTGGCGGGCCGGTTTCCAGAATCCGCTTGATCTCATGCGGCACCTGTTCGAATGGCATGTTCCCCGGCAGCCCCAGATGCGGCGCAAGCGTGCCGAGTTGCGCGGCGAGATCACTCGTTTCCATTGCGAGTTGAAAGCGACCGCCGGGTAAATCTTCGGCATGCTCGTATGCATAGAGTTGCGCAGCGACGGTTTTGCCATATCCGCCCGCCGCTGTGGCCACGGCGGCGGTGATGGCGGCTCTGCCCGAATCCACGAAGAGCGTGGCGTGAATCGCGGCCGTGATGTCGGGGCGATGGAGGATGTAGTTCGACGGGCGGGGAATATTGCTTTGGCCCGCCTTGGGCCCGTAGCGCGGTGTGGCGTTTCCGGTGGCGGTTTGGCTCGCCGCGTTCGAACGGCGGACCTCCAGCCGCAACGCCTCCAGCTCAGCCAGGACTCTGTTGTCCCTCTCCGATGATTCGTCATGTCTTGCAATGATTTCATCGTGACGCTCTCGATTCTCGTTCCGCATCCGCCACAGGATGAATGTCTGTTGTGCGATGGCGTCTGCCGTGGCTTTGGCAGACGCCTTAAGCCATGCGAGCCCCTGCTGCTGGTCCTTCGAGAGGCGATCCCACGCGATCGCGATCGATTGTTCGATATTCGCTGTGAGTCCTTCGATCTTGTCGCCCAGCGCCTTGAACTGCGCTGGTTGTTGCTTCTGCCCCTGTTCAACCGCGTTCAGAATCGCTGCATGCATATCAATGTTCAGCGCCGCGTAGGCCCGGCCGTCGTCGGACGGATTGCGTTTGAACATCTCGCGAAGCGCGGCGTAGAGATCGCGTGTCAGCGCCGCGGCGGCCTTCGCTTCCGCTGCCTTGTTTTGCGGGCGCCCCGCCTTCACCCGGATTGAAGCCACGACAACGAGCCATCTGGCTTCGTCCAGAATGTCGATACCACCCTCGGCGGCTGCGGCCCGTGCAAAGATGCCGGTCAAGTCGTCGCTTTGAATACCGTCGAGGGAATCGTGGACGTGGATCGTGTCCCAGACCTTTTTCGCATAAGTGGCGAGCGACTCGACGTGCTGCTTCTCCGCCTTGGGCAAGTCGGTCTTCGCCAAGTCGTAGAGCACGCGCTGGATCGCACTGGCGACGAGATGCGTCAGGTCGTGGTTCTGATGATGGTACTTTGCATCATTGCGGCGGGCTGTCCACGTCTTGTGGAGATCGCCCGTCAGGATGCTGCCGAAGATGTTCGCGAGCCCTGTGCCGAGCGCAACGGCCGTCGGCGTCACGACAATGCCGAGTGGCAGCAGGCCGCCGGATGCCGTTGCAAGCAGACCTCCCGCCGTCACGATTCCGGCACTGGCGAGAACGCGGGTTTTGAGATCGCTCAGATCGAACACGGTAGCATACTCCGGCGCTGGAATCGGCATCGGCCCAATGGCGAATTCGCCGACCCGATGAACACGGGAGCATCATATCAAATCGGAACGCAATGACGCGGGACCACTTGTCGCAGTGCCAACTGCGACGAATTAACGCTTCTGCGGCGCCGGAAAACAACCCGGCCAATGGCTCGCATCGCTCTTGCCGTCCGCAGCGCCCGCGGCGGCTTCGATGTCGTCCGGCAGCCCGTTCGCATTCACATCGGCGTGCCCGACGCAACGGAAGTGACCGTCGGACGAACGAAGCCCGGAGTTTAAAGGCGCTTCGCACGCTTGCCGAAGCGATTCCAAATGACGTGGCAGGCCGGCATCATCAGTAGAACGACTCCCGCCGAGAGCATGATGCCGAAGCCGAGGGCGATGGCCATCGGTACGAGATAGCGGGCCTGCGGCGACGTCTCGAAGATCATGGGCGCGAGACCGATGAACGTTGTGAGGGATGTCAGCAGGATGGGGCGGAAGCGTCGCTTGCTGGCTTCGAGGGCCGCCCGTTCGAACGGCATGCCGTCGGCAATCATGTCATTCATTGTGACTGTGAGCACGAGTCCGCCGTTCACGACGACGCCGCACGTGGCGATGATGCCGAGAACGCTGACGACAGAGAGTTCGTAGCCCATCACGATGTGGCCGAGCAGTGCCGCGCCGATGGCAAAGGGAACGACCAGCATCGCGATCACGGCTTCGCCGTAACTTCGAAAGACGGCGGCGAGCATGCCGAAGATAACGGCCAGCGAAATCCCGAGCCCCCATAGCAGCGCGTGCATGGCGTTGATTTCTTCCTGCTGTCGCCCGCCGTAGGAAAAACTCAGGCCGGGGTAGTTTGCGACGAGTTGCGGAAACACGTTGGCTTCCAGATCCGAGCGAACCTTGTTGACGTTCGTCAGTTCGGGAACGATGTTGGCAGTGACCGTGAGAACGCGTTGGGCGTCAACGCGTTTGATCTCCGTGTGGGCGCGCGTCGACGTCAATTCGACGGCCTGCAGCAAAGGCATCTCGCCACGATCCGGCGTGCGGACGATCATGTTCTCCAGATCGGAGAGCGAGCGGCGTTCGTTTTCGGGCAGGCGAACCATCACTTTGATTTCATTGCGGGCCCGCTGCATCCGCAGGGCTTCCGCGCCGTAGTAGGCATGCCGGATCTGGCGGCCGATGCCTTCATGCGTCAGTCCGAGTGAGCGGGCTTCGTCCGTGATCTTCAGATCGAGCTGCGGCTTGCCGGCGGCAAACCCGTCATCGATGTCCGTCACGCCGGTATAGGTGCGAAGCGTTGCCGCCAGTTCCAGCGACGCCGTTTCCAGCGTGTGGCGATCGGGATGGGAAAGATCCACCGTGAGACCGCGGGAGCCGGACGGCCCGACTTCCCATTCGAAATAGAGCGATTCGAGTCCGGGGATGGGGCCGATCTCGTCTCGCCAGACGCGGACGAAATCCGCCGGCGTGAATGCACGCTGTTCCTGCGGAACGAGGACAAGGTTGACGTCGGCCGTGTTGGAGCCTTGTCGCCCCTGGCTGTTCATCCATCCGGCCAGGACCTTGGCGCGCGGACCGAATTGGTCAACGGCCCGCAGACCTGCCTGCTCCACGATGTTGGCCACGCGCGTCGTCTCGCTGAACGGCGCCCCGAAGGGGACGCGGACCTCCGCATCGACGCGATCGCCCTCGATGCGCGGGTTGAACGTGAAATTGATGCGGCCGCTTTCGAACCACGCGCCGACGAGAAGCAGCCCCGCGAAGAACATCGCGACCGTGAGCCCGCGATAGCGCAGCGTCCATGCGACGAGTGGGACATAGACATGGTCCGTCAGACGATCGAATCCCGACGCGAGGCGCGTCTGAAGTCTCGCGATGCCGGCGAGCAGGCCATGGCGATTCGGGTCGATGGATTTCGCATGGGCAAGGTGCGCGGGCAGGATGAAGAGACTCTCAAAGAGTGAAATCACGAAGACCGCGATGACGACGACGGGAATGGCGGCGAAGAATCGTCCCGTCCGCCCGGGAACAAACATGAGCGGCACAAAGGCGACAATGTTCGTCGCGACGGCGAACATGACGGGAACAGCCATCTGGCGTGCGCCGGCAATCGCGGCGTCTGTGCGCGTCATCCCCTGCTGTACCTTGAGAAAAACGTCCTCGCCGATGATGACGGCGTCGTCGACCAGGATGCCCAGCGTGATAATGAATGCGAAGAGAGAGATCATGTTGATCGTCGTGCCCAGCGCCGGAAGGCACATGATGCCGCCGAGGATGCAGACCGGCACGGCGGCGCCGACCCAGAACGCGAGCTTCGGCGCGAGGAATACGCCGAGAACGATGAGAACGAGTGAGAGGCCGAATGCGCCGTTGCGAACCAGGAGTTCCAGGCGCTCCCGATACTCGCGCGCCCGATCCCACATGACGATCATCTCCACGGAATCCGGCATCTCCGCGTTCATGCGATCAACGTATTTGTAAACGATGTCGGCGATGTCGAGCGGCTTCTGATTCCCCGTCTGGTAGACCCACAGCGTGACGCCGGGCTTGCCATTAAAGCTGGAGACGCGATCAACGTCTTCGAATCCGTCCGTAATCGTCGCGATGTCGCCGAGGCGGACTTTGGCGCCGGCGCGACCGCTGATGACAGGAATGTCGTAGTACTCGCTGGCGTAAAATCGACGGCCGGCGCTGCGAAGCAGGACTTCACCACCTTCGGTTCGGACTTCGCCGCCGGGAACGTCGCGGGCGGCGAGGCGAAC
>JAJDEC010000037.1 GCA_029259995.1 Phycisphaerae bacterium | reverse complement strand
TCGATGTCGATGCGGATGAGGATAAAATCTACATTGTCGTTGAATCCGAAAGCGCCATCTATCGGTGCAATCTCAACGGCTCAGGACTCGAAACGGACTGGCAGACCGGCATCAACGAACCCAACGATGTTGCCATTCGCGGACCGGGCTCCGTTTATGCCACGCGACAGAATACCGTCACCATTTTCCCGCCGGCGCAGTTCAGCGTGGCCCTGTCGTTTCCGTATACCGTCGACGCGATCGACGAAGACTACGCCGTGGCATTCGCCATCGGCAGCTCGTCGATTCTGCGTATTCTCGATGGACCGATCGAGCCGGTCACGACGCAGACGCTGGTCACCGGCGTGTCGCTCGCGACCGGACTGGCATATTCAAACGGCCAGGTCTTCTGGGCAGACCAGGGAGACGATACGATCAAACGCGCCGATGTGGGTGCGGGGCAAAACCTGAACGTAACGACGCTGTTTACCGCCGGCGGCAGCACTCAGATCACCGGCCTCGCCGCCAGTCGCGACGACGATCAGATATACTTCGCCACGCAATCCCCCAGTTTTCTTTATCGCATCAACGCGGACGGCACGGGCCTCATCCCCGTCTTCCCTCTACCCGGAGGATTCGAAGTTCACGCGCTCGCCTATATGCCCAAAGCACCGGACTGTAACAACAACGGAACGCAGGATGCCTGCGACATCACCGATCCCAGTCACGACTGCAACGGCGATCTCATCCTCGATGCCTGCCAGATAGACGGCAGTACCGACCTAAACAACAACGGCGTTCTCGATGAATGCGAACCCGACTGCGATCTCAATGGTCGCCCCGACGACTACGACCTGACGCAGGGCGCTGGTGACTGCAACAGCGACGGCGTGCTGGATCGATGCGATACGGCCCCCCTGATTCTCTTTTCCGATCGCGTCGACAGCTTCAACTTCAACGTCTTTACGACAACCAGCGGCAGCGATGTCGCGCCATTCTTTGTCAGCGACAACGTCGACCGTGCGGAAGTAGACCAGATCACCGGCAAGATATACTGGTCGCGCAATGGCGAACTGAGACGTGCCGATCTTGATGGCTCAAACGGCGAGTTGATCCCCCTGTCCGAGAACGCCCAACTCATGAAAGTCGATTCGCTGAGCCGCAGGCTGTACTTCGCGACCGGGAGCTTCTTTGCGGGATGGGCTACAAACTATCTGAATCTGGACAACCTGACGGAAGAAACCAGCCTGTCCGCGATGACGCCGCCGTCAACCTCGTCGCCCCCAAAGGTTGATACAAACAACCGATGGCTGTTCTATGCCAACAACGGAATCCACCGAGTCGACTTTCACGGCACGAACAGCGTTCTGTTGTCGTCGGAAGGATCCGTCGTTGATTACGATCCGAACAGTCAGACCGTCTACTTTGAGAAGAACAATACGGTCGCGATCGATTCAATCTGGCGCATGAATGCCGACGGCTCGAACGCGGTTGAGTTGTTTGATGTAACCGATTGGATATTCGACGTAGAGCTCGACTGGCCCACCAACACGCTTTATTACATTCGAAGAAACGTATCGGACAACGGTCCGCCGTACGTCCTGCTCGAGGCCATCTTCAAGAAACAGCTCGACTCCGGCGCCCCGCCTGTTCAGATCACCGACTGGGTCAGCAATAATCCGACGCGCACGGCGATTCGCGGGTTGATCAGGCAGCCCATCGACTGCAACGAAAACGGCGTGCCCGATTCGTGCGAATCGCTTCCCGACTGCAATAGTGACGGCATCCCCGATGTCTGCCAGATATTCGGCAACGACTGCAACGTCAATGGCGTTCTCGACGAGTGCGAATTCGGCGCGGCCGACTGCAACGCCAACGGCGTCTTCGACGGCTGCGATCTGACGCCGACATATGACCAGGTTAATACGCCTCCGGGTGGTTTTGGCGCCATCAACATCCAGAGTCCGAGAGAGCAGACTTTCAGGCCATTCGCCGACGTGCTTGCAGGCTTCGACATCGGTCTGGTCCCCGGGTCTCAGAACTTGGTCGGCGATACGCTGACCGTCGGCGTCTATCGCAACGCCGTGCTCCTGGAGGAAACCGCCCAGTTCGTGCCGGCCGAATTCGTCGGCATGTTCACCTTCCTGTTGCCGGCGCCCGTGCCGGTCACGCCGGGCGAGACGCTCTCGCTGATCGTTCAGGGCGGCACGTTCCTGGAGTTCTCATGGCAATATAGTGCAGTTGATACCTATCCATTCGGCCATCGCATCCATGCGGGCTCGCCCAACGGCGACTTCGTTTTCCGGACGATCGAACTGGCGCCGGCGTCGCAGGACTGCAACGCCAACGGCGTACCGGACGACTGCGAACTCGCCGGCAACGACTGCAACAACGACGGCATCCCCGACGAATGCCAGTTGATGCCCGATTGCAATAGCAACGGCGTGCCCGACAACTGCGAACTCGCCGGAAACGACTGCAATAACGACGGAATCCCCGACGAATGCCAGCTGAATCTCAACGACTGCAATGCCGACGGCATTCCCGACGACTGCAATCTCGCCACGGGCGATTGCAACAACAACGGCACCGTCGATGAATGCGAATTCGAGCCCCAGATCGATCAATCGTATCTGCCGCCGTGGACCGGCGGCGCCGGCAATATTTTTCTGAGCAATCGGGCGGGCCAGACGTTCAAGCCGACGTTCACGCTGATCGAGGCGATTGAAGTGGCGCTGTTTGACAATCTGGGCGGCGGCAGCGATCAATTAACGCTGACACTGCTGCGCGGCGCTGTCGAGATCGGATCCGTGACGCGAACCGTCAGCGTACCTGCCGCAGACCTGGAGCGATTCACGTTCGCCGCGCCGATCGCGACGACGCCGGGCGAAACGCTGGAATTCCAGTTGGAAGATACCGGCAGCAATCGGTTTTTCTGGAAGATTCAGGACGCCGGCTACCCGGACGGTCAAGGGACATTCCTGGGGAATTTTCAGCCCTATGATCGCCTGTTCCAGACGCTGGGCCGTGACGCGGGCTGGATGGACTGCAATCAGAACGGCGTACCAGACGACTGTGAGGTGCTGGTCGGCGACTGCAACAACAACGGCATGCTCGATGTCTGTGAAGGACTTCCCGACTGCAATCAGGACGGCGTCCCCGATGAATGCCAGCTCGACGGCAACGATTGCAACGGCGACGGTGTCCTCGACTCGTGCCAATTGACCGCGGACTGCAATGCGAACGGTGTTCTCGACGCTTGTGAATTAGCCGGCGGTCAATTCCTGTACGGCGCAGAACCGAATCTGGCGATTCCCGACGCCGATCCGATCGGTGTTCAATCGGTCATCCATGTTCCGGCGACGGGTACGATTACCGACGTCATTGTGAATCTGCACATCAACCATACATGGCAGGGCGATATCGTCGCGACGCTGTCGCACAACGGAACGACCGTGACACTGATAAACCGCAGCGGTTCGTCGTCGGTGGGTTGCACGACGAGCGTATTCGGGTATCGAACCAACAATTTTGGATCGGAAGACGATCCACTCGTATTGGACGATGCAGCGGCGGTCAGCATCGACTGCTTCAACGGTCCCGCATCGGTCGATGCGATCAACAATTACGCCGGACCGGCGATGCCGCACCAGCCGCTCGCGGCGTTCGACGGGCTTGATCTGGATGGCGATTGGACGTTGAACGTTGCGGATATTCCGGGGCAGGATGTCGGCACGTTGGTGTCGTGGTCCGTTGTCGTCACGACGTCGGGTCTGGATTGCAACGCAAACGGCATGCTCGACGCCTGCGAGTCATCGGGCGGATCCATTTTCGCGATGGACGATCTGAACGACGAAATCGTGGTCCTGAACGAGGACGGCAGCAGCGCCGGCCCGTCGATCCCGTTGCCCGGCGGAATCTATCGCGGCATCGCGGTCGATCGGCAGATTGGGAAAATCTACTACGGCAACATCAGCACGAATCAGATCTATCGCGTGAACCTCGATGGAACCGGCACGGAGCTTGTGGTCGACGCTCCACAGGGGCGGGCTCTCACGATCGAGATCGACTCGGCGAATGATCGAATCTACTGGGCGGGCTCGTCCAGTGTCTACCGATCCTTCAGAGATGGTTCCGGCGTTGAACTGCTCGTGACGTCACTCACGAGCGCGTCCGGGCTGGATCTCGACGTCGCCGGCGGCAGAATGTACATCGCTGAGCAATCCGTGGGGCGCATCAGGTCCGCCAACCTCGACGGCAGCGACGTGCAGACGCTGATCAGCACCGGTCTCAATGTCCCCGTCGAAATCGCGGTCGATCCAGCGGGCGGCAGGTTCTACTTCACGCAGTTCGATGGGCTCGTACGCCGCGCGAATCTGGACGGCAGCGGGCTGGAGGACATTTACACGCTCGGGATAAACTGCGCTGGCATCCAACTCGATCTCGCGGACAGCAAGGTGTACTTCTCCGACACGGGCCCTGACGAGATTCTCCGCATGAATCTCGACGGCAGCGGCCTGGAAACTGTTGCGAACGTACAGAGGGCGTATCGATTCTTCGTGTCGCCGTTCTCAGCAGACTGTAACGGCAACGGCATTCTCGACGAATGCGAAACCGGACCGCTCGGATGCGGGCCGGGCGAGGAATGCGATGCTGCCACACCGGTCACGGAAGGCGTCACGTTTGGTACGCTGGAGGACAACCTGGGAACGACGGGCAATGACGATTCCTGCGGCGGCGCCAACAACACGATCGACGAATGGCTCGAGTTCACGCCGGGCGTCAGCACGCTGGCAACGTTTTCGACATGCAATCCCGGGACGGAGTTTGACAGCGTTCTCGCCGTCTTTGACGGCTGCCCGCAGACGGGCGGCACGCAGCTCGCCTGCAACGATGACACGGTCGGCGCCCCGCCCGAGTGCTGGCTGGGCGGAGCGAATCTGAATCGCAAGTCGACGATCCACCTGGACGTCATTGCTGGGCAGACGTATTTGATTCGGGTCTCGGTCTACAACGACAGTTTCGCGGTGCAGGGCGGCTTTGGGCCGAACTACGAGTTGTCGATCGACTTGTGCAGCAAGGGTGATCTAAACGGTGATGATCTCGTCGATCTGTTTGACGTACCGTTGTTTGTTGATGCGCTGCTCGATCCGGCGACGGCGACGCCCGACACTGCGTGCGGCGCCGACATGAACGACGACGGCCAGGCGAACGGCCTCGATACGCAGTTGTTCACGAACGCCTTAATGAGTCCATAGCAGATTGGGCGGAACGCAATGATGACGTTGTATTCGAGTACACGATTCGACGTTTACGTGCACCTTGGGAATTCGGAAACCCTCCGTTCAGTCCAGTCTGGCTCCTGGCTCTGGCCGAAGGCGTCCCCCCGAATTCCCGTTCAAGCCGCGTGTACTGCTCGTTCGCATGTGCGGAGTCGCGACCAGAGGACATTGCAACATGCCTTTGATGTTGTCGGATTCGTCATTCGATGGATCGATCGGACTGATACACGTCAACAGCACGACGATAACACCGAAGCCCGTCAGCCTCGTGCTCCGTGAGATAGCTGCTTTCGCAATCGCGGTCTCACGGCATACGAATAAGAAATGGCGCTTCACGGGTTTGCGGAGACCGTCGACGGCGCTGGTCATCGCGGCGACTGTATTCCACCAACGTCCCGACAGGGACGACATGAAAACAGCCCGGCCTTCTCAAGGCTGAGATTGCGACTCGCAATGGGTCGAATTCGAGCGTTTTCACCGTTGGAGGCGCCAGTTCGTCAATCTTGCCGAAGGGGTCCTGCCCCAGGAAACTCCAAATATCCAGCCAGCCATCAAGCGCGATGACACGTCTACTCTGACAGATGAACGAATTTTCCTTGCGCCTTGTGGTTCACTTGGACAGATCGATCAGAGCGGGGCAATCGGGGTATGGGGCCCGACAACACGGCGTCAGAATGGGTTGCGTCGCCGCAATGTTGTCAGGCAATGAGCAGCGCCTTCAACGATGAAACGCCGTCGAATACGAACAACGCTGCGCGAATATCCTTGACTCTCGGAAGCGGAGCGTGCTATAAAATAAGCGTGAGACGACGATTGGGGCCGTCTCGCGTGCAGATTAATTATGACGAATCACTCAGCAAACCGCCTTTCCGCTATGACCGGCCACGTCCTGTGCGCCGATTTCGCCCATTGTTGTATCTGTTGCAGCTGTATGAAGGTCCGCGTGACCTGTTGTTGTTGCTGAGACAGAAATAACGAACTGATCTCAATAAACGCTTCAGAAGCCCGCGGATCTTGGTTCGCGGGCTTTTCTTATTTCGGCAAATAGAAAACGCATAACAGCGGAGAAATCGCGATGGAATTGCAGGTTCTGTCGAAAGATCCCAGGTCGCCGACGACTACGGATAATCAGATTCGAGAAGACACGCCAACGGCATCGCTGATCCCATGGATTGTAGATCGATTCGGTCGGCAACGGCTCGTACTGACAACGCAGTTCGGCATGGAAGGCTGCGCGCTCATCCATATGTTCTCGCTGCACGCGCGGCATCTGACGGTCGTATATATCGATACGGAGTTCTTCTTCGAGGAAACTTATCGGCTTCGCGATCAGTTGATTCAACGATATCCGCACGTGTCATTCGTCAATTGCGGCCCCCGGCTATCTCCCGAAGCGCAAGCGATCGAGCATGGTCCCGAGCTTTGGAAAACCAATCCAGCGTTGTGCTGCGTGCTTCGCAAGGTTGAACCGATGCATGAAGTGATGAACGACGTCGACGTATGGGTCACAGGCCTGCGACGAGAACAGTCGACGCTGCGCAGCAACATGCGGGTGATCGAATGGGATTGGCAGTATCGCGTGTTGAAAGTCAATCCGCTGGCGAACTGGTCCCGAGAGCAAATCTGGGAATACGTCAGCGCCAACAAGGTGCCGTTTAATCCGCTGCATGAAAAGGGGTTTCCGACGCTCGGCTGCACGCATTGCACGCAACGTGTTGAAGGCGCCAAGCCGACGGATTACAGCCGGGACGGCCGCTGGAGTGCGTTCGACAAGACGGAATGCGGATTACACGGGGCTGGAATCTAGCCCCCAACACAAACGCACGAGTTGCAAAACGACGAATCACTCGACGTTCAGACAGACGACAACGACAGGCAGACGCATGGCAGAACCAAAAAAGAAACATACGAAAGTCGAAATCGCCAAGAAGGCAAGCTGCGGTCTCCGCGGGACAATTCCGGAAATCCTGAACGCCGGCGCCACGCATTTCGAGCACGACGATATTCAGGTACTCAAGTTCCATGGCGTTTATCAGCAGGACGATCGCGATCATCGCAATGAGCGACGAAGTCGGGGATTGGAACCGGAATATTCGTTCATGGTGCGAGTCGCGATTCCCGGCGGGGCGCTGACGGGGCAGCAGTATCTCGCCCTCGAGGACCTTGCAGACGAGTTTGCCAACGGAACGCTGCGTATCACGACTCGGCAGGCCATCCAGTTTCACGGCGTACTCAAGGGGGATCTGAGAACGCAAATCGTGCGCATCAACGAAACGTTGCTGACGACGATGAGCGCCTGTGGCGACGTACAACGCAACGTCATGACCTGCGCTGCGCCCATCGACGATGCGCCACATTTGGCAGTTCGCGCACTTGCACGGGATCTGGCAGCCAGCCTCCGACCCGAAACACGCGCGTATCACGAAATCTGGTTGGGCGAGGAGAAAGTCGTCTCGACAAGAATGGACGAGTCGTTTTACGGCGATCAATACCTGCCGCGGAAATTCAAGGTCGCCGTCGCGCTGGATACGGACAACTGTGTTGACGTCTATTCCTGCGATTGCGGTCTCATCGCAGTCACAAACGGCGATCGTGTCGAGGGCTTTCAGATTCTCGTAGGCGGCGGCATGGGGTTGAGCCACGAAAACGCCAGCACGTTTGCGCGGCTCGCGACACCGCTTGGATTTGTTGCACCGGAGTTTGCCGTCGATGCAGTTCGCGTCGTCGCCGCGATCTTCCGCGATCACGGCAATCGTTCGGATCGCAAACACGCGCGACTCAAGTATCTGATTGAATCTCGCGGACTCGAGGCGTTCCGTCAGGAGTATCGACAGCGCGCGGCGTTTGAACTCGCACCACCGCGAGCAATCCCACCGCTCAGATATCACGATCATCTGGGGCCGCATGTCCGGCCGAATCAGACAGGCTACTTCGGAATCTACGTTGAGAACGGTCGTATCGCCGATCGCGATGAAGGATTGCTGCGGACGACGTTGCGAGACGTCATTGAGCGGACGAATGCAAACGTCAGTTTGACGGCACAACAGAACTTGTTGCTGACCGGCCTATCGTCCGAATCGATCGCCCTCGTCGAGGCGGCGTTTCGAGAAGCGGAAATTGCACTGCCGCACCAAATCTCGCAGGCGCGACGCAACTCGATGGCCTGCCCGGCGCTGCCGACGTGCGGTCTGGCGATCACGGAGTCCGAGCGCGTCATGCCGAGTGTTCTCGACGACTTTGAACGCGTGTTCGAGGAATTGGGCATGGCCGAGGTGCCGCTGACAATGCGAATGACCGGCTGCCCCAACGGATGCGCGCGACCTTATACCGCCGATATTGCGTTCGTC
>JAJDEC010000360.1 GCA_029259995.1 Phycisphaerae bacterium | reverse complement strand
TCGTATTCAGCTCCTTGCGACTCGAATTCTCGACGATGAGCTTGTAGAAGAACCGGTCCAGCTGCGCTTCGGGCAGCGGATACGTGCCTTCCTGCTCGATCGGATTCTGCGTCGCCATGACGAAGAACGGCGGCTCCAGCTCGAAGTGATGACCGCCGGCCGTGATGTGCTTCTCCTGCATGGCTTCGAGCAGCGCGGACTGCGTCTTCGGCGTCGCGCGGTTGATTTCGTCGGCGAGCACCAGCTGCGCGAAGATGGGTCCCTTCTGAAACTCAAACCCGCGCCGGCCCGTCTCGGGGTTCTCGACGATGATGTTCGTGCCGATGATGTCGGCGGGCATCAGGTCGGGCGTGAACTGGACGCGCGAAAAGTTGAGACTCAGGGCATCGGCCATCGTGCGGATGAGATACGTCTTGCCGAGCCCGGGTACACCTTCGAGCAGCGCGTGACCACCCGTGAAGAGGCACGTCAGAACGCCCTGCACGATCTCGTCGTGGCCGACGATGGCCTTGCCGATCTCCGCCTTGACGGCATTGAACTTGGTTCGAAATTCCTCAGTCGCCTTCTGTATGGCGGGATCAATCTGATCAGTCATTCGCCTCTCCGTATTTGCAATCGGGCAGCGCCATATGCACGCCCGCGACCACACAATCTCGCATCTCGCTTCGCCGATTTCTTTCAATCATCCCCCGTGGCCCAGCCTAGAGGCTGGGAAGCCGAATTGCGATCGACAACGAAGGACCACTCCAATCGGAGGGAACTCTCGATTCCAACGCAATTCGCTCCCCCAGGTCATGACCTGGGCCACGGATGCATCAACATCACTTCTTCTCGTCGCCCTCTTCTCGGGCGCGCTTCTTCGCTTTCAACAATCGCGCCGTCATGCTCTCCTGCGGCTTGTCGTCGCCCGGCTTCTTCGGCGCGGCCGACGGCGGCGGCGGCGGCGCTGATTGCGATCCCGCGCCGCCCATTGCGTCGGACAGATCTTTCACGGGCTTCGCGCCGGCCCCCGCGTCGAACTTCGCGCTTGTATCCAGCGCAGGACCGGCGAGCGGCGCCGCGACAGGCGGCTTGCGATCCGCCGGATCGCCGCCGGCGCCCGTTCGCTGCTCGCGAATGCGTTCGCGCACGCCGCGCAGGCCTTCCAATGTCTGTTCCGACTTTCGGCCGCGCCCCACGCGTGCCAGGCTCGCGACATAGTTGCTCGCCCGCGCCACCCATTTGAGCGGATCAATCGCGACGCGTCGCACGGCAATGTCCAGCAGGAACGCGATGATGGCGAGCTTCAGCAACGTGTCCCAGATGGGTCGCCGAGACACCGTATCCGGCAGGTTGTGGGCGAAGACGGCTTTTCGATCTTCTTCGTCATCGGGAGAGAGGACGCGGCCATCCGTCACGTCCGCGATTTCTCGAAGCAGCGATTCGTTGATCTTCAGATCGCGAAACTCAGGCGAATACGCGACCGTCACGCCCGTCCGGATTCTCGCGGCATTTTCGTCACTCGATCCCGGCGCGTTGACGTTGACAATATACGCACCACGCTGGTCGACGTTAAAGAAGGCCTCGAATCGCCCCGGGCCTGTCTGCTTGATCTCCATCGGGACGCTCGTCGCATCCGGGCGCACCAGCGTGCCGCCGAATTGTCGAAAGCTCGCGAGATCGCCGCCCTCTTCCATGCTCTCGATGATCAAGTGACCGCGATCGCCTTCGACGACAGTCGTGACGTCGTAATTGGCGGCCGAACCTTGTTGCATGCACCAGCGAACCGATTGCGCCCACAACTTGCTGAACGCCCCCCACTCGGTCCATTCCGAACCCCAGTGGTTCCACCAGCCGCTCGTGAAGGCGACGGCGCGACCGGAGCCGCACAACCAGTGCGCCAGCAGTGGATCGCCCTTGTCCGACAGCAGCGGAATCTCGACGTCGGGAACGTCATTCCTCGGTGTCGTGACGACGTAGCCGCCCAACTTCGGGAAGGGCCCGTCGATGCCCGCCATCAAGTCCGACAGCTGATTGGGATTCAGGCGCGGCTCAAACTCTTTCTCGCGAATCAGCGGACGGCGAACGATCTTCGCTTCCTTGATAAAGATCTTCGGAAGTCGCTTTTCATCGCCCGGCTTGCTGAGGTTGTAGTACTGCCCTCCCGTGCGCTTGGCAATTTTCTTGAGCGTACCGATCTCCATCGAGCCGTGCGGAAAGATGGACACTGTCGAACACGTCACTTTGTTGGCGCGCATTCGATTCAGCAGGCCGGCCGACGGGCTTTGCGCATCGCCGTCGGAAATGATGATCATGTGGCGCTGGGCCGCATCCTTCTTGGACATGAGCGCCTTGTACGCCTGACTCATCGGCGCGTCATAGTCCATCATGTCGCCGTTCATCATGCCGCGGATTTTCCGCTTGATCGCGTCCTTGTCCTTCGCCTGCTGAAGCGGCACTTCCCAGGCAAATCCGGCCATGCCCCAGCCGACGACGCCGAAATAGTCGAGGCTGCTAACAGTCTCCAGCGCCGCAACGGCCGTTTCGATGCCCCACTTGTTTCCGTTGGGCATTTCGCAGGAATGCATCACGATGGCCAGGGCGCCCTTCGGAATCTGGCGGACGTTGTCGACGTCGAATTTGATCGGCATCACATCTTCGACGGGCGAGCCCTGCCAGCCGCCGGCGCCGAAACTGTCGTTCCCGCCGATCATGATCAGACCGCCGCCGAGATCGCGAACATACGTCGCGAGCATTCGCTGTTGCTCGGCGCTGAACAATTCCGCGCCGGAATTCGCGATGATGATGGCCGCGAAATCCTGGAGCACGGACGTCGACAGTCGCAGCGTTTCCGCCTCGGCCCAGCGCACATCGATATGCTCGCGCGTCAGGGCTTCGATCAGAAGGCCGTCTTCTTCCTGTGACTCCGCCTTTCCGATGAACAGTACCTTCGGCGGTCCTTCGACAGTCGTATAGGCGACAGTCGAATTGTTCTCGCTGATGACGTCGGCCCGCGGATCGTCGGGAATGAACTCGGCGATAAACTCGTGAGATCGCTCTGTCGTGATGGGCAGTCGAACGACAAACGGATTGCGCCCTTTGCGAAGCGCGATGCGCTGGCCGAATTGATCCGACTCGGGATCAAGATCGATCAGCTTCGTTTCATCGCCGATCCGCTGATGGATTCGAATTTCGCCCGTCGTCTCCTTGTCGCTGCGAATAATCGGCCGCAGCGTGACCTGTTCATGCAATGCAGCGTACGCCGGCGCCTTGAGCTGTTCGAAGACGACTTCCGCGCCATGCTCGTAGCGGAGCGGCACGACATCCACGGACAGCTTGTTCGCCTTCGCCGCCTTGGCCTCTTCGACGGCGTCGCCGACGTTCTGATTGCCATCCGACAGTATCACGAGCCGATTGTTCATGCCGGGCGGCATGCAGGCGATCGCCATGCGCAGGCCCTGGGCGATGTTTGTCTGATCGGGCTTGAGTCCGTCGGGAAACGGCGGATCGTTTCGGATCGCATCGCCGTCCACCATCTTGCCCATCGGCAATTGCTCGATGTTGGTCCGGCCGTCAAACGTCAGCAGCGTCGCCTTGTCCTTGTCCTTCATGTCCAACGTGGACTTGACGACGAAGTCCTCCGCGGCCCGGCGCACATCCAGCGGCACGGATCGCGAAAGATCCAGCAGGTACATCACGTTCAGATCATCATTTCGCAGAATCTTGTGTGTGCCGGCGAGCGCCAGCACGAGCAGCGACAACACGCAGAATCGCATCAGCATCGATACGCGGCCGCGCACGGGCCCCAGCCCCGCCATCGATCGACGGGCCATCCACCAGAACAGGATGATCACCAACAGGATCAACAGCGCCCACGGGCGATCGAACCGACTTAACGAGAATAAATCGCTCATTGGCTTATTCGTTGCCGCAATTGCCGGGTACCGATCGCGCCCATCGCCTCCGGCCCCGTGCTCGCTACCAGTCTATCACCTCGACGCGATTGTTCCACGAATCGAGGCAGTAAATCAGCCCGCCGCGCCCGACGGCCA
>JAJDEC010000359.1 GCA_029259995.1 Phycisphaerae bacterium | reverse complement strand
CCCGGGCACCCTATCCGGGCTCATTCCCTATTCCACCCCGCAAATACCTCGAGCAGATTCCGAATACTCCTGAACTGCGCCAACCACGCATCCGCGCTGTAGCCGCCCCCCAGCACCATCACGATCGGTACGCCCCGTCGTTTCGCCTCGGCAAACACGATCGCGTCGCGCCGGACCATGCCGTCAATCGTCATCGCGAAATCCGCCAGCGGATCGTTCGACAACCCGTCGACGCCCGATTGGTAGAACACAATGTCCGGCCGCGCCGCGTCGAATGCATTCGGTAGCTCCGCGCGAAGCCTTGCGAGGAACTCGTCATCCGTCGTACCGGCGGGCAGCGGAACGTCGCGATCGTTCGCCTCCTTCGGCGTCGGATAGATATCGCCCTGATGGAAATCGAGCGTATAGACGTCGTCACCTGCCGCGACGCACAACGCTGTCCCGTTGCCCTGATGCACGTCGAGATCCACGACCATCACCCGTCGGATCAATCCTTCCGACTGCAACACGCGAATCGCAATCGGCATATCCGCGTAAATGCAAAACCCGCCGCCGCGATCGGGCTCCGCATGGTGATACCCGCCACCCAGATTGACGGCCATCCCGTGCTCGATCGCCAGCCGCGCCGCCAGCAACGTACCGCCCGTCGCCGCGCGAAACGGCTCCAGAAACGCCGCGTCACTCACACTCGCCGGCAGGATACTGACCGCCCCGGCCTCCATGTATCGCGCAATCAAATGCGGCTTCTTCAGGTCCTCAAGATACTCCAGGCTGTGAACCCGAAGCAGGTTCACCGTCGAAATCGGCGTCGGAACGAACACCTCTGATGGCTCGATCAGCCCATCGCGAACCAACCGCAGATAGATTCGCTCATACTTTCGGATGTCAAACGGATGCAGCTTCTCCAGTCCGCCGAGTCGAATCTGGTAGGCGTCCCCATAAACGACGCACAATCCGCCCGGCATGGGTTCGCCGTCTCGAATGTTCATGACCTGCTTCATCGCCGGCGGGCGAATGGAGCACGCCAACCATGCGGCCAGCAATACGCAAAGCACAATCAGCGTCGGTCTTATCTTTCGTGGACGTCGCATCGAATACCTCCGGCATGATTCCCGCGTGTCTCGAACGTCGAGTCCATCCGTACACACGCAAGCCCCTTAATGGTGGCCCGCCCTTTCAAGGCCGGGGTCACTCGCATGGGTTTTGTCGATCCCGCACTCTCTCCGTAAGATGCCCGTCTGTTGAAAAGGATAACACGAATGGCCACGACACAACTATCGATCGACGAACAGATCGCCCTCTACAAGCGCGGCGCCGCCGAGCTCTTTACCGAGGAGGACCTCCGGACGCGCCTCACGCTCGCGGCAACGCAGAAACGCCCCCTCCGCGTCAAACTCGGTATGGACCCGACGGCCCCCGACATCCATCTCGGCCACACCGTCGTGCTCCGCAAGATGCGCCAGTTCCAGGATTGCGGTCACAAGGCCGTCCTCATCATCGGCGACTTCACGGCGCGGATCGGCGATCCGACCGGCAAGACGAAGGCCCGCCCGCAGCTCAGCGCCGGACAGATCAAGGCGAACGCGACAACCTACTTCGAACAGGCGGGCCACGTCCTCGACACGGATCCTGAGAAACTCGAGATCGTCCACAACAGCGAGTTCCTCTCCAGGCTCGATCTCGCCGACATCCTGAAGCTCATGAGCCACATGACCGTCGCCCAGATGCTTCAACGCGAAA
Organism: Phycisphaerae bacterium; assembly: GCA_029259995.1. GTDB lineage: Bacteria > Planctomycetota > Phycisphaerae > UBA1845 > UTPLA1 > ECT2AJA-110-A. The sequence goes on along the minus strand of JAJDEC010000359.1, from coordinate 2,067 downwards.
ATTTCAAGGATCGAATGAAGCAGGATGTCGAGATCGTGATGACGGAATTGATGTACCCGCTCATGCAGGCCTACGACAGCGTGATGATCGACGCCGACGTCGAACTCGGCGGCACGGACCAGACGTTCAACAACCTCGTCGGCCGCGATCTTATGCCGAACTACGACAAGCCGGCCCAGATCGTCCTCACAATGCCCATCCTCCGCGGTCTCGACGGCATCGACAAGATGAGCAAGTCGCTCGGCAACTACATCGCCGTGACGGACGCGCCCAAGGACATGTTCGGCAAGACGATGAGCATCGGCGACGATCTCATGCCCGAATGGTACACGCTGCTGACGGAACTCTCGCCGGACGCGATCCAGCTTGCGACCGATCCGAAGACGACGCATCCGCGCGATGCGAAAGTCCGCCTCGCCAAGATCGTCGTCGCGACTTATCACGATCAGGCCGCCGCCGATCGCGAAGAAGAGCTCTGGCAGAAAGTCATGCGCGAAGGCCAGTTGCGCGATGACGTACCGGAAATCGCCGTCACGGCCGACGCCGGCGCAGCCGCCGACGGAAAGCTCCTCTTCGATCGCGCATCGCTCGTCGTGCAATGCGGCTTCGCATCGACGAAGAGCGAAGCTCGCCGACTGATGTCGCAGGGCGGAATCAAGCTCGATGAGGACGCACTCGAAGCGGCGAAAGAACCCATCGCGATTGTGAAAGGCCAGATCCTTCGCCGGGGACGTCGCCATGCCGTCAAACTCGATCCGCACGCGTAGCGCGTATTGGTCGCTTCGATCAGAGTCGCGACCGTCAGGGAGCCGGTCGCGCGATGCGTGCATCCGGGACATCTGCAATGCAAGAAAAACAACATTCGTATTGCCTGGGTGCCATGCCCCCCCTTCAAGGGGAGCATGACGGAGAGGCAATCCTCTTGCTGGAAAAAGAGCGGTCCATGTAGCGCCCTCTCGCCCCCAGCATGCTTGCCTATGAGGGCAAGCATGGCACGCGGCGGATATCCGACGTCGAGTCCGTTACGCCCGGAGGGCGCACGATGGTTGCCAGGGATTTTCAATCCCTGGTATTGGCAGCTTCCTCTTGATTCCGCCCGTAGGGCGGACGAGAATATTCAATCAATGAACGAACAAATCCACATCGCCGCCGGTCGCTTCGTCGTCAAACTCGCGACGCAGACGATCAACGGCCTCAGCGCTGACGCTGTGCTGCAAATGCTCGTCGACGAACCCGACGCCGTTGAACAACTGTTCGTCATTCATCGCGTCACGCCGGAAGGCCGAATGGAACTCGTCGGTATCAAACCGTCCGCGTTGATGAAGCCAGACTGCCTGATGTTTTCGTCTACGAACGTCGCCGACGCACGACGCGACTACGATGCGATCGTCGACTACGCAAGAGAAACGCCCCCGCCCTGCCGCGTCGGTCTCCAATTCGGCCACGCCAAATCGCTGACGCCGCCGCATATCGTCATCATGTTGTTTCCGAACGCATGCCAGACCGCCGTCGGCGGCTGGCTGACGAATGCGACATTCGAACCCGGGGAACACGCCGATGGTTCCCAACACGCACTCGACGCCTATGAATCAGCCTCACCGCAGATCGTCTTGTCGACGACACTCGAACCCGCGTAGCGCCCGCCCTCCACGGCGAACGAAAAATGGGACACCGGGTGGCCCATCCCTTCAGGGATGGGGGCGCGACGATGCGAACAGGTATCAACTTGTTCGACTTGATTCAGCGCACACTCACGATCGTATCGTCGCGCCCAACTCGTGAAAATGTGGGCCACGCGCTTCTGGGCCGCTTCCCGCAAGCCTGTCCCGCATCGCAGCAAGACCAATTACTCTGCCCTGCGGACCAGCACAATCACTGGTCGTGCCTCATCGTCGAACACGCGCGCCACGGCGTAGTCCAACATCGCATCACACATCGTCGCTGCCAGCACGTTTGCATCAACCGGTTCATCCGGCTGATCAACCATCGTCACGAACCACTTCGGCCGAATGCGACCGATCGCCTCGTCGCGCGCAGCCTCCCCCGCATCGCGCGCCAGCCGATCCC
>JAJDEC010000358.1 GCA_029259995.1 Phycisphaerae bacterium | reverse complement strand
GGGACGCAATGCCCAATTCGACTGCTCTTCAACCGCCACAGGGGCGTCACTGCTGATGATTCGATCCCGCACCGTGATAATCCAAGACTTTCCGGGATAGTGTGGTACCGGCCAATGGCCCGTGCAAATCCCAACGCCCCGAAGCTGTGTGGAACTGGCTAATAGCGGGTTCGAATGACCTGCGCAGCATGGAGCCGGCAAACCGCCGGACTCAAACGACACGCCAAAGAACAACTGCCTGCCAATCTCACGCCTTCACCGCCCGCCCCTCATTCTTCAATCGATAAACCGCCGTCACCCATTCGTCGGCCCCCGCAAACTTCTCTTTCGACTGCGCGACACGAGCAACCCAACGCTCGGCATCGTTCCGGCTGTCGCCCCACGCGACGAGAATCTCCACCGCGTCCAGCTGATCCGCCGAAAATGAAGGTCGCGTCGCGGATTCCGGCATGATATCCGCCAACGCATGCGATCGCGCCTTGCCCTTCAGCTCCGCCACGATCGTCTCCGCCATCCGCTTCCCGATGCCCGGCAGCTTCGTCAGCGCCGCCGCATCCCCCGTCTCGATCGCCGCCGCAATCTGCCCCGCCGGCGTCGACAACGCCTTCAACGCCTTGCGAATGCCCATGTTCTTCACGCTGATAAACAACCGAAAGAACGCGCGATCCTCTGCATGCAGAAATCCGACAAGCCGCGGTGTCAGATTTGATCCCGCCCCCGAGCCTTCGAAGTACTGAAGCGTGTGCAGCGAAACCACATCCCCCAGGTCCGCCGCCAATTCTGATCGCGCGTACGCAGGAACCATGACTTCATAGGCCAGACCGTCCCGATCGACGATCGCCGCGTCATCCGTCAGATCGATGAGCTTCCCCTGAATCCGAACGATCATCGATCGCCTCCCGCTGCCAGAATCGTCGCCGCGTCACGATGCGCCTCGCGCGCGCACACGGCGATCGCCAGCGCATCCGCCACGTCCGCCGGCTCCGGCGGCTCGCTCAACCCCAGCACGTGTGCAATCGCCTCCTGCATCTGCCGCTTGCTCGCATGCCCGTTGCCCGTCAGCGTCTTCTTGATCCTCGTCGCCTGCAGGCTGATCACGTCGACCCCCGCCCGCGCCGCGACCAGCAGGATCACGCCGCGCGCGTGCCCCATCAGAATCGCCGTTCGCGGATGCTTGTAATGTGCATAGAGTTCTTCGACCGCGACAAGATCGACGTCGTGCTCGTCGAGAATCTCCGACAGGCCCAATTCGATCTCACGCAGCCGACGCGGTAGCCCCATCGACGCTTCCGATCGCACGACGCCCGCATCCATCGCCCGAAGCGGATTGGTCTCGATCACAGCGTATCCCGTGCGATCCAGCCCCGGATCGATCCCGAGAATGCGCCGCGGCGCGGCGCCGGATGCGTCTAGTCGATGCGCCACCGCGTGCCGTCCTTGCCGTCCTCGAGCGTGATCCCGAGTTTCGTGAGTTCGTCCCGAATGTGGTCACCAATCCCGTACTGCTTCGCTTCGCGGCTCATCTTGCGAACATCCACCAGCAACTCCAGCAACGCCGGCACTTTGCCGTCATCTCCCATCGACACAGCGGCCGGACGCCGCTCGAACAGCCCCAGAATGTTTCCGAAGGAAACCAGCGTTCCGCCGCATGCCCGCAACACGTTTCGCGGCAACTCCTCCGAATGGGTTTCCAGTTTTGCGTCGTCGATGTATTTGTTCATCGCCGAAGCGATTTCGAACAACACCGCGATCGCGCCCGCCGTGTTGAAATCATCGTCGAGTTCTTCCAGAAACCGGACGCGCGACTGCATCAGTTCGTCAAAGAGGCTCCGGCTTCGCGGGTCCATCTCCACATCACGCATCCGCTCGATCTGCAGCTCCGGTTTGTAAGGATCGGCATTCGTCACGCGCTCGATGCGCTCCAGCAAACGCCGGAATGTACCGAGGCCTGTCTTCGCCGCCTTGACGACGTCCTCCGAAAATTCGATCGGCGATCGATAATGCGACTGCAGAATCAGAAATCGCAGCACTTCCGGATCGTGCTTCTTCAGCAGATTCGTGATCTGCAGCGACTCCATCACTTTCGCCATCTCAGGATCGCTCTTGGCGATCTTCTTCGTGTTGAACCGCGTCAATCCGTGATGCAGCCAATACTTCGCGAACACCTGATCCGTCGCGCTTTCGGCCTGCGCAATCTCGTTCTCATGATGCGGGAATTTCAGATCCAGTCCGCCGCCGTGAATATCGAACGTCTGCCCGAGATACTTCATCGCCATCGCCGAACACTCAATATGCCAGCCCGGTCGCCCTGATCCCCACGGCGCCTTGTACTTCGCACTGTCCGGTTCGCCCGGCTTCGCAGCCTTCCACAATGCGAAATCCCCCGGATTCCGCTTTGCCGCCTTCACAAGCCCCTCGCGCGTCCCCGACTCCTGGTCGTCCGCCTTGCGATTCGTCAGCTTGCCGTAGTCTTCATCCTTCGAGACGTCGAAATATACGTCCCCATCCACCGCATACGCGTAGTCCTTCTCCATCAACTGACCGATGTGATCGATGATCTCCTGGATGTGCTCGCTCGCCCGCGGCATGTAGTCAATGTTCTTCACGCCCAGCGCCGCCATCGCATCGACGTACTGCCGCTCAAGATCACGCGCCAGTTCGAGCATGTCGCGCCCCTGCGCCTGCGATTCCGCGATCAGCTTGTCCTCGACGTCCGTCACGTTCAGAACCCACGTCACTTTGAAGTTCTTGAATGTCAGGTAACGCTTGATCACGTCGAAAATGATCGGTCCCACGGCGTGACCGATGTGCGACGGCTTATAGACCGTCGGTCCGCACAGATAGATGCCGACTTCGCCGGGTTTGACCGTCTCGAAGAGTTCTTTTTCGCCCGAAAGCGTGTTGTATACCCGTAGTGTCATAGGATCTCTACATCTCGCTGCTGTTCACCTGGACCCACAATCGCTGGTACGAGAATCCTTTCTCGTACCCAACCATGCTGATATGAGAATCCCTTCTCGTACCCACTCCCTGCGGGAATCCCTTCCCACCGGGTGGCCCACCCCTTCAGGGGTGGGGGCGCGACGATACGATTCAAGAAAACCGTCACACCCGCGTCAATCCGACAATCACCGTACACGCCATCGCTTCGCCGCGACCAACGGCATCCACGCCTTCATTCGTCTTCGCCTTGACGCTCACGCATTCCGCCTCTACACCCAGCAGATCCGCGAGCCGCGCCGCCATCGCCGCCTTGAACGACGACAACTTCGGCCGCTCCGCGTGAATCACGACGTCCGCGTTGACGGCAGCATACCCCAAATCCCGCACGCGCTCGACGACTTTCTCCAGCAGCAAAGTCGAGTCCACGCCGCGCCACTGCGGATCCGTATCCGGAAACTGCTCCCCGATGTCCGGTAGCCCCGCCGCCCCCGCCAACGCATCAATCAACGCGTGACAGACAATATCCCCGTCACTGTGCCCACTCAGCCGCTTGTCGAACGGCACATCCACCCCCCCAAGGCGCAACCCGCCCCCCGGCGCCAGCCGATGCAGATCCGTCCCGATCCCAACCCGATGAATGATGTAATCCATAGGTACACTTGTAGGGTGGGCCGTGCCCACCTGCCATGTAGGTCGGGTCATCGCCCCGACACCGCCCGTGTAGCCCATCGCTGCAACGGCAGCGTCACGATGATCGACCAGCGCGACACGCCGGGTGCCACTGCGCTCAAGCAGTGCGGCTGCGAATGAACAATTCAATTACCGACCAGCCCACCCGTGCCCCAGCCTATAGGCTGGGTTCACGAATTCCATTCGAACACGATAAACTCAAACGCTGTGAGACCCTCTTTCGGCTCTCAGCGTTTCGGCTTTCAGCTTTCAAACCTCGACGACTCCCGAAAAAACCTCCGTCGCCGCACCCTTCTTGAAAACCGACCCATCCGCCTCCGGCCACGCAATCTCCAGATCCCCGCCCGGCAGATGCAGCAACACCGATCGATCCAGCCGATCCTCCAGAACGCCCGCCACATGCGTCGCGCACGCCCCCGTTCCGCACGCCTGCGTGATCCCGCTGCCGCGCTCCCACGTCCGCATCGTCGCCTCCGTCCGACTCGCCGGCGTCACGACATGAAAATTCACGCGGTTCGGAAACATCGCATGCCGCTCCACCAGAGGTCCGATCCGCTCCAGCGCAAACGCATGCACGTCATCCACAAACGCAACCGCGTGCGGATTCCCCATCGACACACACGTGATGTTCAACGTCATGCCGCCGACCTTCAAAGGCGCATCAATACATCGTTTGTAATCAAACACGATCGGTATCTCACTCGACGTCAGAATCGGCGGCCCCATGTCCACGCGAACCCGCTCGACCTTCCCGTCGCCGCCGAGATACGCAACCAGCGCCAACACGCCGCGATCCGTCTGCACGCGAACCGTCCGCTGCGCAATCGCCTCACCCGCCGACGCATCACTCTCCGCCTTCGTCTTCATGCGCGCCGCGCACAATCCGTGATCCACCGCATACTTCGCCACACAGCGCACGCCGTTCCCGCACATCTCCCCGCGCGACCCGTCGGCATTGAACATGATCATCCGCACGTCCGCGTCAACACCCGCCTCCGGCGGCGCAATGAGAATCAACCCGTCGGACCCAATCCCCCGATGCCGATCGCTGACAACGCGCGAAATCCCCGGCGCATCCTCAGCAGTCATCGCCACGTCAAAGCAATGGACGTAAATGTAATCATTCCCCAAACCATGCATCTTCGTAAACGCAAACTTCATGACAATTCCGTAGGGTGGGCCGTGCCCACCATCACACGTTGTAGTTGTAGGGTCCGCTGTGCGGACCAATCGCATTGTTCATCCGTACCGGGTGGCCCACCCCTTCAGGGGTGGGGGCGCGACGATCGGCCCCGTAGGGTGGGCCGTGCCCACCACATCGCCGGGTGCCATGCCGACCCCCAAGGTCGGCATGCCGCGTGCCACTGCTCTCAAGCAATGGACCAATCGCGATGTTCAAGCGTACCGCGCCGAAGCGCACGCTCTGAAGGAGCGACGGATCGTAGCCACGGATGAAGCGAAGTCCGCAACGCGGACGAAGCGCAACCCGTGGATAGTGTTGGTTGATTGTTCATTCCTGCGTCGATTCAGCCACCAGATCTTGATAGTCACCAGGCGTTCGGTGCAAGGCACGTTTCTGAAAATCTTCCCAACCAGCAATATCCACATTCGACCGCGGATCATCCCTCAAAGACGTACCGCGATTGCTCGCATCATACGCAATCACAAATCGCCGAGGCCCCGGCGCTTCGCCGCACTTGAGATAATCATAAATCGTATAGCGACGATTGATACGACGACTCGGATCAAACCACATTCGCTCTGAAACGCATAGCTTGTAATTCAGATGAAGCGGGTAATCCTCCACGCCGGTTGCCTCTGTTAGAAACCGACTTGCTCGCCCCTGAGCGAATCCGAAACGCGTCTTTACGTTGATGTTCGGGTCTCCAGAAATGCAACCGACTGACAACAACGAAGCCATACACGCGACAGTCGCGATGAAAGCAGTCCTGCCGACAGCCCCACATCTACGCTGCATCACGTGGCCCTTTCAACTCTTGCGAGTACGAGACCCGCTTCTCGTAAGCCCACGCCGCCCTTCGACAGAGCAGCCGTGTGGCCCATCCTTTCAAGGATGGGGTCACGATGATCAACACCCCATCGGGTGCCAGGCCCGTGAGCCCAAGCTCCGAAGGAGCGACAGATCGTAGCCACGGGTGAAGCGAAGTCCGCAACGCGGACGAAGCGCAACCCGTGGATAGCGTTCATCCTCGCTCATTCCCGCCCCGAAGGGCCGGCGGAATCGTGTGCGTTCGAACCAACCGCAACCCAAACCCCTTCATCTCATATATCGTCGTCCCATCCACCGTCAGAAATCCACTCGCAAGCACCAGCGGTTCATCTCCATCCTCAACCCGCGTCACAACCGCTTCAACTTCAACATGCTTGTTCGTCGGCAGGATCTGCCCCCGATACGCCCACGAATGCTCCAACCCCGTCGCAATCGCCTCAAAGCGATGCGTCGAAACCAAATCGCCCCAACGCTCCAACGCGTATGCCTTCAACAACTGCTGAAACGACTCCAACCCCAACGAACCCGGCCAAACGGGATCCTGATAAAAGTGCGCTTTGAAGAACCAAGCCCCCGGATCAACCGGTGTCGACCCGCGCACAAACCCCAACCCGTTGGGTCCGCCCGTCAGCGACAACGCATCAACCCGATCCAGCATCAGGAACGACCGCGCCGGCTGCACCAGTCCTTCAAACGCCACCGCTCCAGCGCCGTCATCCGGCGTCCACGGCGCAAGCTTCTCAAGCTCAAACGCCTTCGCCTCCGCCAGCGCCGCCCCATCCGGTACAAACCGACGCCCCTTCGCATCACGAATACCTAACTGCTGCGCCAGCGCCGCCTTCGAGAAGAACCCGAACGACGTCGTCCCCTCGTACACGCAACCCTGTGCGTCGAAGACCTGCATGTCGTATTCCTGGATGATCATCCCGCCCGCTTCATTGACGTTCGTCATCCGCACACGAACCGTCAACGTCCCCGTCCCCGGATGCACTTCCCGATGCAGCGTCGCCGTCCCGCCGAGATTGCGGAAACTCACGTCCGTCTTGCTCCGCAGCGCCGACCCGCAATACGCCGCCAGCCAGCCGCACGGCTGCAACGCCGCTTCGAGCAACACGGCAAACGCCATCGTCGGCTGCCGGTTCGCCGCGAAATACCACGCATCCGCAGGCACGTCGTACTCGCTCACGATCCAATCCGTCGGCTTCAACACGAACGGTTCGTCATTGACCTCGACAACCCGATCCATGAACTGAAACGGCGGCCCCGGCAACCGCGCAATCACGCGCTCCGAATCAAAAACCGTATAAGGCTCCCCAAACGCCTCCGACGGCCGCCCATTCGAATAAGCCAATATCGAAGCCTTGTCGTATTTCGCGCGCGTGCCACTGGGTGCTTGCCACCCAGTGTTCGTTACTCGGATACCATGCCGACCCTCAAGGTCGGCATGTTGCTGGTACGAGAATCCCTTCTCGTACCCATCTCTTTGGGAATCCCTTCCCATCGGGTGGCCCACCCCTTCAGGGGTGGGGTCACGATGATCGACCGCCCGAAC
>JAJDEC010000357.1 GCA_029259995.1 Phycisphaerae bacterium | reverse complement strand
CCGACCTCGACAACGCGCGACCCGCTCGCTGTCCTCACGCTGAAAGCGTGACCTATGGGAGCCCAGGGCAAGCGAAGACCGCGAAGCGGTCGAAGTGCAGCCCTGGGTTGACTCGTTTGACGAACGAACAAGTCCTGAAAGGACGTTCTAAGCTTGCGTCCCAATGTGCGTATCGTTAGATCGTCCCTTCAGGACTCAATCGACATGAGTGCGCCCCAACCCCGGGCTGCGTTCCGGTTGCTTCGCAACCACCACTTGCCCGGGGCTCCCATAGATCGCTCTTTCAGAGCGAAGAACATGACAGGATTCACTGAATCGACAAGCTGTTGGGTGCCACTGCTCTCAAGCAGTGCCGGCCACGAGCAACTGCTCGACAAACAAACAGCCCGCCGCTTTCTCGCGACGGGCTGTTGATTACGTGCTCACGTGTCGACAGGGCAACGCCTCTACACGATCTGCTTCTCCCCGCACTCACCGCAGAACTTCGCGTCGCCCGCCGTCTTCGCGCCGCAACTGCTGCAGAATCGCGCCGTCGCCGCGGCCGCGCCGCAGCTCATGCAGAACTTCGCGCCCGCCGGCATGTTCGCATTGCACTTGCCGCACGTCGTCGCGCCTGCCATCGCAGCACCGCCGCCACTCTGCGTCGGTGCTGCGCTCGGCGTCTGCTGACCGCTCTGCATCGCATTGGCGATCATGCCGGGCATCATCGCGCCCATGCCGACGCCCATTCCCATCCCCATGCCGGCCGACGCGCCGCCGCCATCGTTCTGGGCCGAGTCGCGCATCGCCTTGGCTGCCTGCATCTGCACATAGCGGTTCATGTCTCCGATCGCGCCCATGCCCGATCGCTCGTCCATCGCCTTCTGCACTTCTTCCGGCGGCGTGATCGCGCCGACGAACAGATCCACAAGCTCCAGCCCCAGTCGCTGGAAGTCACTCTGCGCGCCGCGCTTCACGGCGATTGCAACCTCGTTGTAGTACTTCGGCAGGTCGAGAATCGTCGTCATCGTTTCGCCGAGCACGTCCGTCAATCGAGCGACGATCTGATCGCGCAGATATTCCTCAATGCTGCTCGCGGTGATCTTCCCCTGCGTGCCAACGAGTTCGCCGACGAACAAACTCGGATCGTTGATCCGCATCGAGAACTTGCCGAAGCTGCGAAGCCGGACCATCGACAATTCCGAATCCCGGAACACGATCGGTTGCTTCGTTCCCCACTTCAGATCGATGAACGTCTTCTTGCTGATGAAGTAGACCTGCGCCTGAAACGGGCTCTCCTGCCACGGAATTGTCAGGATCCGCGTCAGAATGGGCACGTTCGCCGTCGTCAGCGTGTAGCGACCGGGGCCGAACGTGTCGTGCGCCTTGCCGTCCTTGAAGAAAACCGCTTCCTGGTTTTCCTGAACGATGAGCTGGGCCCCGAACTTGATGTCCGCGGAACCGCCTTCCGGCTCGCGATGCACCAGCGTGTCGCCGGTTTCGTCAAAAAACTTGATGACTTCAAGTCGAATACCCATCTCGCCAGCTCCCGTTTGTTAGAACCCGTGTCGATCCGCATCGGATGCGACGGCCGAATCGCTCCACAATGAACAATAACGTCCGGCCACGTCAATCCACCATTATAATGGGTTTCCGATTCTCTACCGGCACCGTGAATCCGGCAAATCACGAGAGCAAAGGCAGGGGAGTGCGGGCGTCTCGCCCGCCGGGATGAGGTGTTCGTGCGGGCGGGACGCCCGCGCTCCCCGATTTCAGATTCGCCTGTTCGAGCAAGGCACGATACCAGGACAGGCGCTGCGTGATCGCGTACGCCGCCGAGCCCCGTTGGACTATTTCCCGTACGCCTTGTCGAGAATCTTGTCGATCACGACATTGTCCTTCAGCTTCCATCGCGGCACCACTTTGCCGTTGATAAAGACCGTCGGTATCCCGCCGCGATAGAGCAGCGTGTTCTGCGTCGTTTTCGTCCGCTTGCAGCCGCTCGCGTCTTCCATGATCGCCGCCTTCACTTCCGGCGAGTCCATCTTCTTCATGAATGCATTGGCATCCAGCCCCATCGCCGTCGCGTGAATGACAACGCCCTCAACACTCAACGCGCCCGTCGCCTGCGCATAGACATATTCGTGCATCTTCCAGTATGCGTCCTTGCCGCCCAGCATCGCGGCCGCTTCGACGGCGCGATGACCTATGCACGACTTGTCGAACAATGTTCGACTCGTCACATCGTTGCACGACTCATCCACGGGGAAATGCCGGAAGTTGTAGCGAACGTCGTCCTTGCCCTTGATCCACGCCCGTATCGACTTGTCGCACAACTGCGAGCCCGGCTCCTGATAGTCGGCGTAGATATCGATCTTCACTTTCGCATTCTCCGGCCCCATCGCCCACGTCGTATTGTCCGGCGGTAGCCGTCGAACCACTTGGGCTTCCCAGTCACTCACGCATTTGCCGGCGCCCGGCTGCGGATCGTCAAATTCAGGCCCCATCCGCTTTGGCTTCTGCGCCAATGCCGTTTGCGCGGCGATCACGGGACCACGGCGATTGTTCGCAAACACGCCAAGAACTTCGACGCCGTTGATAAACACCATCGGCGTGAAGTGAAGCCCGAGCCAGATCGCCTCGTCGATGTCGCTCTTGACGAGATCGAGCGTCGTCTGGCTGAGCATGACGTCGCGGAATTCCGTGTAGTCGTATCCCATCGCCTGAACGGCCGGGGGAAATGTCTCGTCCGTGAACGTCCCCGAATGCTCGAAGAGCCAGTCGTGCATCTCCCAGAAGCCCGCATTGCCGCCGAGAATTCCGGCAGCCTCGGCGGCCCGCGCCGCCCAGCACGAGTTCGGATGCAGATTGTAATTCGCGAAATTCGGATTGCAGGCGGAACACATCGGAAAGTGCTTGATCGTCAACGAGACATCTTTGTCGTTCTCCCGGACCCACTTCATCATGTGGCCTTCGACCATCTTGCAATCCGGGCACTGATAGTCCGTGATCATCACGATTCGAACGCGCGCCTTCTCCGGTCCCAGCCGATAGCGCCCCTTGAACGCGCCTTTCCACGGCTTCGCATCCGGATCTTCGGCAACCTTCGACGCATCCGCGCCGCCTGATTGTGGCGGTGCGTTTGCGAGCAGCGCCGCGTCGGCGGCGTCCTTCGCGCGCTTCGCATCAAGCCGATCCTGCTGAACCTTCATCACTCTCGTGATTTCGTCGTTTGTCTCCGACAGCTGCTGCTGTTGTGTGTCCTCGACGAGCTGCTTCGCCGCGGCGTCGCGCACGCCCAGAAAACCCGACGCAATCCCGAACACGATCGCCAACGCACCGATCGGCCAAAGCCCCGGCGAACGCCCCTGTCGTCGATTCGTTTCCACCAGCAGCCAGAAAAGTAGATTGCTCACGTGCGCTCCTAAACACCAGATACAGATCAGGCCCTTCGTAAAGATGACCCCGATGAAGAACAACGATACCAACACGCCGAGGCGAATCACCCAGCGAAACGACTTCGATACGCCGCGCCGACACATCAGCCACGCGACAAACAATCCTGAAAAATACGCACAGCCCAGGAACGACACGGGCCAGACGGCGTCCGCCGCCAGCATCCCCGTCGGATCCAACCGCTTCAACCGCCCGATCGGGACCTTCCCGAAGACGCTCGCCGCGGCCTCTGCGCAGCCGGCCCCCTTGCCACAGCCGGGCATCGCTGTCGCATCGAAATGCCCCAGCACGAGAACGATCGTCGATGCGACGGCCGCGCCCAGCAACAGGATGCCGAGCAGATAGCGCAGGCCTGTCGGCGCACGCCCGGCCTCCGGCAGACTGTCTGCGGAAACGGCGTGGTCAGCTCGGCCGGCGATAGCAGTCGTCATAACAACATCTCACGTTCGTGCAGGATTCGAGAGAATCGATTTCACAAGATGATAAACCCTCGCGAATGCAGCGTAAAAGATTCAGCGCCTACTCGGACGCAGCCGCACGCCCCGAAACCCGTCCCGATCCTGCCACGCACGTCTCTCAGCAACTTTCGCGTTACAAAGTGGTTGCGCCCATCCTGCCGGCCCGATCCGTGTTGGAGCAGGGCGTCGCGTCCCCCCTCTGCGGGGGGCGACGGAGTTTAAGTGATCACGCGGCAATGATGAATGATCACGTCGTCCGCCACGGAGGGCGGACGCTACGGGCCATCGAAAAATGCGCTAGAATACCCATAGAGCAGAGCGGGCCAGGC
>JAJDEC010000356.1 GCA_029259995.1 Phycisphaerae bacterium | reverse complement strand
ATGTGGTTCTCCACGCTCGGCGCCGGCGCGTGTCGCTACGATGGCACAACCTTCACGGCGTTCCGTGAGGACCCGGACCTGATCATCAACGGTAGACCCGCTCGCTCCCACGTGCAGGAATTCTTCGAAGACAGGGACGGGATTCTCTGGATCGGATGTTCCGGCGGTCTGTTTCGGTTTGACGGCAGGACTTTCATCAACGTGACACGGGACGGGCCATGGCCGGTGTCGTCGCAGGGGCAGAAATCCGCCAAGGCCGTCAATCCAATGGAGCGCTTTGAGCGCATGATGCCAGGCGAATGGCAGGTAACGTTTCAAAGCGGAACGAACCAGCTCGATCGTTGGCAATGGGGCCCGGGCAGGCATTCGGCGCTCGCGCAAACATATGGCACTGACGCGATCGGCAATCCATGGCGTGCGCTGCAGGTGCTGTATTGGCATCCGGGGCACAAACAGATCCGCCTGTTGGGACTGCATCCATACATTCCCGAAATCGGAAAGGGCGTGAGCAAAGGCACGATCTCCTTTGATGGCAAGACGGCAGACGGCGTCTTCGATCTTCGGCAGTCCGGCCCACCCCGAGAAGTTGTTCGCAAGATGGGTCTGCGTTGGACCTTCGACCGCCCCGACATGTATCGAGCGAAGCTCTTGGAGAACGCCGGCGCGGGTTTCAAGCCCCTCGGCGAATGGGCGTATATCCGATCGAAATCACTCAGTGCGTTTCCACCTGTCGCCGAAGCGGCTTCGAAGCCCTCCGGGCGGTTTCAGATTTTCGAATTACTAGTGAGCCACACTTGGGAAGCTACGGGCCATTGGGTCGGCGGAAATGCACTTGACGTTCAGTCGACCTTTGAATGGATACCGTACGTCGAGGCGATCCACACGCGCACGATCGCGCACGCCAGGGACAGCGGTCCCATGCACGTACTTGACGCATACATCTATTTCGACATCGGCGCCGACGCGCTGCATTGCCTTGCGCTGTCGGATCAGGGTGGCGTTTACGAGGGAAAAGTCACTGTACTTGAAGGGCCCGGCCTGCGATTTGACCTGCAAAGTTACGAAGATAGTGATCTCGTCTCGCGCATCGTTCAGTTAGACTTCGAGAAGAATGGGACGCTTCGGCATCGCGTCTGGGCTGTCGAGGACCAGACGCGTACTTCGATGCTCGATGTCCATCACACGAAGCTTCGGCCGATGAACGACTGACCAGGCATCGATGGTGCACAACGACCGCGGAACGCAGCTCATCCCATCGGCGCATAGCGACGAATCAGAATCTCCGCCGTGGCAATGCCGTCGGCGGCGGCAGACATGATACCGCCCGCATAACCTGCGCCTTCGCCGACGGGATACAGGCCGCTCGTCGAGACCGACTCGCGCGTGACGGAATCGCGCTGAATTCGGATCGGCGCTGAAGCGCGCGTCTCGGGGCCGGTCACGACGGCGTCCGGGCCGGCGAATCCCTTCATGCGACGATTCAAGTCCACGAGCGCCCGCTTGATCGCGTCGGTCGCGAACGGCGGAAGGATCCCGGCGATGCTCGACCACTTCCCGCCGAGCGGATAACTCGTTTCCATCCGGCCGTTTGACGCGCGATCCGCGAGGAAGTCTTCGGCGCGCTGCGCAGGCACCTGATACGTTCCGCCGGTCAATCGGAATGCCGCTCGCTCCCATCGATTGACGAAGTCCAGGCCGACAAGTGGATCGTTGCCGACCATTTCCAACGGAACGCTGAGGACCAGTCCGCTGTTCGCGAACGGTTTCGATCGGCTCACACCCGACGCGCCGTTCGTGACGATGAGGCCCGCCGATTCGTTCGACGGCAGGATCACGCCGCCGGGACACATACAGAAACTGTATACGTCGCCCAACTCGGCGGCCGCGCGCTTGGCGACAACGTGATATTCCGCCGGCGGCAGGCGCCGATGACCGCACGTCCCGCCGTATTGCCATTGGTCGACCAGCGATTGCGGATGTTCGACACGCACGCCGATCTGAAACGGCTTGGCCACGACCGAAACGCCGGCGGCGATCAGGGCGCGTACCGTGTCGTGGGCCGAGTGGCCAATCCCGAGCAGCAGCGGTCCGGGCGTCATCAATTCCGAACCGACTCGAATTGATTTGACTTGCCCGTTATCAATCTGGATATCGTCAACGCGCGCCCCGAATCGGACTTCTCCGCCGAGCGACTCGATCGTCTTGCGAATGCGATGACACAGCGTCGGAATTCGATCGCTGCCGAGATGCGGACGGCTGTCGACCAGAATGTCCGACTTGCCGCCGTGGTCGACGAAGACCTGCAAAATGTCGCGCATGCGCGGATCGTTAACGCGCGTGTAGAGCTTTCCATCGCTATAGGCGCCGGCCCCGCCTTCGCCATAGAGCAGATTGCTTTCGGGATCGAATTCGTGCTCGCGATAGAACCGATGCATGATGTCCCGATGGCGAACCTTGACGCCCTGACCGCGCTCGAGGACCAGCGGTCGCAGGCCGTGCCGTGCCAGCCATAATGCGGCGAACATGCCTGCCGGTCCGAAACCGACGATGACGGGGCGATGCGGGAGCGGCTCGGCGCCATTTTCGAGCGGCGTCGACGGCGCCTCCGGCAATTCGGCCACGTCGGTCCGATTCAATCGCCGAAGCACATTCCGCTCGACTTTTTCGCCGCCGGCCAGCGAAAGCGTAACGTTGTAAACGTTGACGATGCGGTTCTTGAATCGGGCATCGAGTGCGCGGCGGACGATGCTGTAAGCCTCAATGTCCTCCGGCTTGACGCGGAGGCGCTGAGCGGCCTTCAACCGAAGGTCGTCTTCGGATTCATCCAGCGACAACGGTAGATTTCGCACCAATAGCGTCATGGCTGCATTGTACTGGCGATCGACCGGTTGCGGGGCTCGTCGTCGGTCGATTTGGAAGTTGCCGACAGGACGAAACCTGCGGTACGAATGTCGTCGAACACGGGCATCAATTCTCCGATCGAGACCAGCTTCGTTCGATGCCGTCCGGCCCCACTTGCTCAACTCGGCTCGCGAATCCTGCGGTCTTGCTGACGTTCCAGCCATCATTGACTTGCGCGGGCTCGACCCACATGCGTCGCAACTCGATTGCGCGCGGCGACGCCGACTTGAGTCGCAACGATGTTCTTCCTTTCTCGTTCGTTGATTCGGTGGAGATGGAGTCGTGCGTCGTCAGCGTTCGCGGCGCTCCCGGCCAGACAGTGAGTATGCGACGATCATCCATTGCTCGAATACCCGAGGCCATGTCATCGTGTCGCGGAATCAATGTGTCGATATCATCCGGCAACATGCAGATCAACGCGCCCGAACGAACAAAGAGCGGCATCCTGTCCAACGGGGCGTGGACTTCGATGGTCTGACCGCCGACGTATGGCTTGCCGGTCCAATAGTCGAACCAGGATGCGTCCGCCTGTGTCTCGCTCCGCACGGACGGCGACGCGTCGGACAACGTCTTCGGCAAATACACGGATCGATGGGTTCCTGGCTGGATCATCGGTGCGACAAGCAGGTCCGGGCCGAACATATACTGATAACGCTTGGTCGCGGCGACTTGATCATTGGGAAACGCCAGCACCATCGGTCGGATGATCGGCATTCCAGTGCGATTCGCCTCATGGGCCGCATCGAAGAGGTAGGGAAACAACGAGGTGTGCAGTTTTGCGAACTTGCGATAGATCGCGAGCGTCTCGTCGTCGAAATCCCAGGGGCCGAGGTTGCTCGTCATGTGAACCTGCATCAGCGGGCTGAATGCGCCGAACTGCGTCCAGCGGATGAATAACTCTTTGTCGGGGCGACCGATGTAACCCGCAATGTCGTGCCCCCACATCGGCAGACCCGAAAGCGCCGCGTTCTGCCCCGCAAGTACAACGCTCGGCAGGCCATTTTCGTAGGAGTAGCTCGCCTCGTTGTCGCCGGCCCAGCAGAATGGTTGTGCCTGCGTGCCGGTAAAGCCGGCGCGGGCAAAGAGGACACCGTCGCCGTCGAGGCGCGTGTCGATATAGCCCTGCGCGGCCTTGAGATAAAGCGCGGCGTAGCGATTTTTCATGTCGGCGGCGGGCGAACCGTCGAAGAAGACGGCGTCCTGCACGAAGTTGCCCTCGCCGTCGTCGCACTTGAACGCGCGAACGCCCCAGGGTTTTGTTTTGTCGAGCTGCTGGTGCCACCACGTCACGGCGGACGGGTTCGTGAAGTCAACGAGAGCGCCACGCCCTTTCCACCACGATGCGATCATCGGCTCGCCGTCGGGCTGTTCGACGAGATAGCCCTTCTCTTTCGCCTCCGCGTAATTCGAACAAGGCCCCGCTTCGATGCCGTGCATGTCGACGATGTTTTCGATATTGATGAACGGCGTCAGCCAGAGGCATGGATAGAAACCGAGTTCGCGCAGGCGCGCGAACATCGCGGCCGGTTCACTGAACTGCTGTTCGTTGAGATTGAAGTCGTTGTAACAGGTTTCCCAAGGGCTATCGATCACGATCACGGAGCCTGGCAGATCATGCTTGCGCGTGAGTTCCGCATCAGCGAGGACTTCGTCGCGATTGCGATGCACGTCACGGCTCTTCCACGGCGCGAACGACCACGCCGGCGGTACGCGCGGCCGCCCGGTCAATTGCGTGAACTCGTCGAGCATCGCGGCGAAGTCGGGACCTTCGATCAGCACGATTCGAACCTTGTTCGCGCGGCACTTGATGATGACGTGCTCGCGATCCGTCGCGTTGAAGTCGAACGTCGCCGGTGCGGCGCTGTCGAGCCAGACGGCATAGCCGCGCGTGCTCATGTAGAACGGGACCGGCTTGTAGGAGATACTCCCCTTGTCTTCGGGCCGATCGATGCTGGCCATCGGCAGGATGTGGCCCTTGTGATTGAGCGAACTGAAACGCTCGCCGCCGCCGTAGTAGTTGGAATTGTCGGTGATGGGGAGCTCGAAGTCGTGGACGTTTCCATCCAGCGCGGTCCAGATGATGGCCTCGGCGCGTACCGACGATAATGGCTGCGCAGAATCTTCGCTGCCTGGCGGCACCCTGCGATCCAGCTGCTGGTCCGTTGACGGTATTGGGTGGTCAACCACCAGCGCGAC
>JAJDEC010000355.1 GCA_029259995.1 Phycisphaerae bacterium | reverse complement strand
CGTGGCCGGCACGGACCTGGATCCCGCCATATTCTCGATCAACATCCTCGATCCGAATGGTGGCACGGGTATCAATCAATACGCCGATCTCGACAATCTGACGACCGACTTTTTCCTTGCGGAGATTGGCATCAGCAACCTCGCCGGCGCGCAGACGCACTATCAAGCCCGTCTCCTCAGCAACGGTGGAACAGGCTGGTTCCAGTTGGATCAATTTGACGGTCCGGAACGGACGGCCGGTTGGCACAACTTCACGATGGTCTTCAAGGGCCCGCCTGACGGTGAAACGGTCGGCCACGAAGTTGATATTTACGTTGACGGCTTGCTGGCTGGCAAGAACATCCCGCTGACGGAAGATACCGTTCTTCAAGAGCCCCGCATTGGAGCCGGCCTGTCGGCCAGTGGCGCGCCGGAAGGCTATTTCGACGACTATTGCTTCTACACGGGACCGCTCGCGATCCCGACGCTGCCCCCGGTACCACCCAGTGTCGGCAGCCCGGTTGAGGCCGGCAACACGACTGTGACGGTGAACAACATTGAGGCGAGCGCCACATTGGTCACGGTCTACGCGAATGCAGTCGCAATCGGCAGCATCAATCCTGCGGGCGCGGCAACGATTGCCGTTCCAGTGACATCCCTCGTGCAGTACGACACGATTTCCGCAACGCAGTTCACGACAAGTGAAAGCGTGCAGTCCAGCGGCCTCGAAGTCGGAAATGGCAACGGGGATATCTTCCTATCCATCGGCGTCCGCGAAACGGGCGACGCCGGACCGCTCGGCTCACCTGGAAGCGGCATCGGCTCGATCGAATGGATCGGTACGACCACAACGGCCAGTGGCGCACCGAACGGTGTGTTGGTCAGCCCCCAGGCGGCCTGGCAGACCATCGTGTTCGATCCGGCTCAGGCGGTCGGCTTCACCGGCAACGGCGTCGTCGATGGTACGCGCGGCGTGCTCGAACACCTTGCCGTCGCAGTGGATTCCAACGCGCTCAATCGGAGCACGGGCGCCTACCAGGTGTTCATCGACAACGTCATCAACGTGGGGGCCGGCGCGGGCGGCTCAGACTTCATCATCACTGATTTCGAAGGCCTCCCGCTGGGTGATGAAGCCCTGTTCCAGGAGCCGGGTAACTCTGGCTCGACGAGCGCGAATGCCCAATTCCCACCCGATTTCAGCGAAACCGTCGGCATCGGCAATCCGGGCCAGTCGCAGTCGTTGGGTTGGTTCTGGATCGATACGCAGGCGCAGCGATGGCAGCGCATTTCGACGGGCGCAGTCGCAAGCGTTCCGTCGCCGATTATCGACCTCACGAGACCGATTCAACTCGACGTTCTGCTGCTTCCGCCGTGTTCGCTGAAGGGCGACGTCAATGCGGACGGCGTCGTGAATCTTCTCGACGTTGATGCCTATGTGCTGGCACTCATTGACCCTGCGGGATTCGCGGCACAACATCCATTCGGATGCATCGAGAATGCGGATGTGAACAACAGCGGAGCCGCGGACGGCGAAGACAGTCAGCCTTTCGTTCAACTCCTGCTGACGCCGTAGCATTCGTCTCGAACGCTGCGAACACAATGCTGTAACTAACGCGGGGCCGTCCGATCATCGGGCGGCCCCTCTCTTATGGTTCATCACGAATTTCCGAGAGGACGACAGATGACGAATGCGAGTCGACAATCGTCGAATGAAAGTATCCCGGAGGGATCAAGTGAGAATAGCCCCCCATTTCCAACGGGGGGATTCGGATTCTCTGTCAGGCCCGCGTCCCATCGGGTCAGAATGACGGCGGCATGCGGAGTCGCGCCGTCCCGCCGGGCAACGCCGTGAACTGAGCAACCTGATCGTTGAATTCAGTCTGATGGATGCGACGTTAAGGCGCAATTCCTATTCCGTATCGCCCGGAGGGCGCGAACGAATGTGCGAGAGCCCCATTTTTCGTCCGCCCTCGGGGACGGCACGATCATTGGGTGTAAGTTGCACTCCCGCCATTAGTAAGGGCGTGCTATCTTCATTGCGTCCCTATCGGGACGCAGCCCGAACGCCTGATCGACTCCATTCAAATGCGTGCAGAGCCTTTTTGTTCGTTCATCACAGAAGATTGGGAAATGCGTAATGCCAGGCGAGTGTCCTGCGTGTAGTGCATGAGATGCTTTGCGGGGAGTTTCGTAACGTTTTCTCGACGGGCGCCGTGAACGGAGTGTCGTGCATGGTGTTTCTATTCAGAGCCGCTGCGTCCTGCAGCGATGTTTGACAGTCGATTAGTCGCCGTGCAAGAGCCATGCTGAAACAGCGAGGATCTGAGTATCCCTTGGCTCGCATTCCGTCGCCGATTCACCGCAAACGGCTTTCATTCCGGCACCACGCGGAATTCGGAAACAGCGTTGCGGCAACGTGAATGAACGGCGCTTCAGGGAAAGCGCGTGTGAGTGATTTCGTGGGGATCAACTGAGAATAGGCCGAATTGGGGACGGCGAGAATCGAAGCGTCCATTCCGGCCCGATTTGTCGCATGGCGAATCACCGACAATCATGGTTCACGCCGTCCATGCGGCCATGATCGTTCGTCTTGAAATTCACAACGGCGGGATGATATTTCTTCGGGTCGCTGTTGGGGATTCTGTGCCGCGAGAGATGAGTTGGCCCGAGTAATTTCAGGGCCTTGCTGTTCTAGCGTGGCGAAAGCGTGGCACGCGCCAGTCCGACAATCGACGCCGCGAGGACAAGGCGGCCCCGAAGCAATCGTTACTCTCCAGATGGCCGCATCATGGAATCGTGAACACGACTTGCATCTGCGCGAAATCACGCAGGTCAACGTCGAAGTCGCCGTCGCC
>JAJDEC010000354.1 GCA_029259995.1 Phycisphaerae bacterium | reverse complement strand
TTGCCGTCCCGTAGGGACGGCGCGAGCCATGCGCGTGGCACTCATTCGGTCCCTACGGGACGGAAACTGGCATTTGGCGCCGCGCGCCCCAGCAATCAATCGCTGGGCGAATATCAATGGATCCCTCCGGGATCCTTCGCGGCGCACAATCCAACTTCCAGAACGGGATACGCCGTCGTCCCGCAAATCCGTGAAGGGCCTTTTTTCGTATGCGCCGCGCGACGCCCGATAGTCTATCCGGTTCTCGGCTCGCGCATTCAAAAGTGATCCGCTCCCTCGAGTATGGAATCGTAATGTCAATGGAACCGGCGACCGCCGATCCGAGGCGTCCCGGAAGAAGGACGAGGGGAGAAGCAAAGGAGCGAGGGAATGCGAGTGGAACTGGTGCGAAGAATGAAAGTGGTCACGGCCGCCGCGGCCATGCTGGCGGGAACGGCCATGATGCCGGCCGGCTGCACGCTCAACGTCGATGGTGAATCCGTCAGCAGTCTCCTGAGTCTGCTGGGCGGCGCCGGCGGGCCGGATGGCGGTCACTTGTTCGGCCCCGGCGGCGGGTTCGAAGGCCTGGATGAATTTGGCTCCGGACTCGGCGAATTCGAGGGGAGTGACGAATTCGACGAGTTTGATGATTTCGAAGACAACGCGTGATGGAAATCGCGCAGACGATTCGTGCCGAACGCTTGATTTATTGAGGAGCGCCGCCGAGTTCCGGCGGCGCTCCGAATTCGCCGACGGAAGCGACGACTTGCGTCGTCAATGCAGCATCACGATGTTCTGTTGAAACGGGCGCGAAGAACGCGGCGCCCGGCGCGTGGGAATTCAAACACTATTCGGCTCGCTGACGATAGAGATTCTTGTCCACGACCGCCTGCATGGCCGCGCGATCCAGATCGCCGCCGAGGAATTCGTCGATTCGCGCGATCGCCGCTTCCGCGGCACCGCTCATGATGGCGTTGTAATCGACTTCGATGAATTCGAACTGGGGCCCCGATCGGAGACGCTCGAGTGTGTCCGCCACGTGCTTCCGGAAGAACTGAGCCATGACGGCATCGCTCGGACCATCGTCGCGAACCGTGCCGCGGCGCTCCATCATCTGTTTCTGGGAGGCGAGGATTTCCTCCATCCGCCGGCACATGAAGATAACGCGATAGGCGTGCCCTTCCGGCAGCTCGACGACGAGCTTGGAGATCATCTTGACGGCTTTGCCCTTCGCCGACGGAATCCAGTCCGTGTCTTCCTTGATTTTCTTGACACGCTCGAACTCGTAGTACCCCTTGGGATTGTCGTCATCCGCGCTGCGAATGCCGTCGCTGACAGGAGGGATCCCCCCCGCATCGAGCATGCGCATCATCATGCTCGTGCCGCTTCGCGGCAGGCCGGATACCACACTGATAAACTCGTCTCGATTCATGTTCCGCGATTCCTTGACGACCTATCTTATGGGCGAAACGGGCCATCGCAATGATCGCCCGATCGAAGCAATCCATGTACCGGCTTCACGCCGTCCCGAGGCACGTTCGCCGATGCAATCGTCCTGGCAGGCCGGCGACGTCTGCCGATCGGGCGTCGACGACAAAACTCCTATTTGCCGATCTTTTACTCCTCAATCGTATTAGAATCCAGTAATGGATCCATGCGGCGGGCTGGTCGGATCGACGTCGCGTCGTGAGATCGAACTGGTTCGAATGGATGACGCCTATTCGAAGGAGGAATCGACGATGAAAACCGCCAATCAGACAACCTGCGACTCGCACAGGCTTTGGGCAACCTTCATGCTCATTGTCGGGATTTCGTGCTTCGGAATCGTCGCCGGCCTTGCATGCAGCGATTCGCAATCCGAGTCGTCGTCAACGACGGCGAATGCCTCCGCCATGACGATTGATTCACATGGCCTGCACAATGTTCGCAACGCCGACTTGCGCACAATCATGGGGAAACTCCAGGCGCTGCATCTCGATCGAATCAGCGATGAGATCGAAATCACGGGCGATCTTCAGCGGGACATCTGCGATGTCGCCGCCATGGCCGAATCTCTGGCGGCTGACGCGCAACTGATGCCGCTGCTGCTTCGGGATTCAACGATGACGGACGAATCGCGCCGCGTGATGAATACGATGTCGTCACGACTCCGACTCGAGGCGGAAGAACTCGCACGCGCCGCCAATCGGGAAGACCTGCCGGCAGTTCGGAACAACCTGCAAAGCATGCTCGACACGTGCATCGCATGTCACAATGAGTTTCGCGCCCCCGCCCTGGCCCTCGCCAGATAGGGTCGCTCAAACGTCGAAACCAGACCTTTATCGGACGCAAAATCAGGCTTGACCCGCGTCCTCCGAGTTCTATAGGCTAGACACTGGATCGGGCGGGAATCCCCGCCCATTTTCTTGGGGATGAAGCTAAATCGTTTTACCAGGGTTCATCATGCACACCATCCGCTGGCTCCTCCTGATCGCCGTCGCACTCTCCTGCCAGACTGTTCTCGCGAACCCTTCCCAAGTGTCTCACGATCCGGGCAGCGCCGTATTCAATCAGCCATCGGGCGTGACGCAACGAAATCCGCTTGTCGTTCGCGAGGCGGATACATTGAATCTCTGGATCAAGATCGGTCCCTCATTCTCCTACGACAACGTTGCCGTTTACTACACGACGAACGGCGACACACCAAATGGATCGCAGGGAATCGGATTCGGCACAACGACGGTCCTTCGAAACACGGGCGGGTTTCAGACGATCTTCTTCGAATACAACGAAGGCGGCGACGACTGGTGGCGCGTCAACTTCCCCATCGCCGCGCTCAATTACGGAAGCAACATTCGCTACAAGCTCGGCGCGTGGCAGGACGGCGATGTGGGCGAAGTCTTCGCGGACAGCGGCAACGTGTTCGACTTCGCCGTCAAGCTGGCGTGGCCGGGCGCGGGCGCTGGTGCCGGCAATCCCCATGAGGGCTTCCCACCTGTCGCGCACTACCTGGAAGAAGGCGTCGTCGGCAACAACTACATGAACGTCATGCTCGACGTGAACGGCACGGTCTATGACGTCTACTATCCCTCCGCCGGATGCGTTCAGGGCGTCAGCACGAAGAACGAAGGATATGTGGACGGACCCGACACGTTTCCGGCGCTGCTTCCCCCCGGCAGCCGCGGCCAGATGCACATGAATCAGGGCATGGCGGGCATTCGTCATGGAAACATCACCTATTGGCTGAGCAACGAAGCCGGCGTCGGCTACGAAAACAACGCACAGCAGTATGTCGACGATACCAATGTCATCTTCACGACGGCAAAACTGAAAAACAGCGACATCACGATCGATCAGTATGACTTCTGCCCGAAGGACATCGCCTTTCCGCTCGACGACAGCGCAAACCCGAATCGCGGTCTTTACATCAAGCGCTACATCGTATCCAACGCTGGCGCATCAGAAGAAACCCTTAATTTCTACTATTACGCCGACTTCGCACTGAACGGCGGCGACAACTTCGACGGCATGTTCACGGACGCAGCGCGCGGGGCGATGATCGCGTTCGACAACACCCAGCGACTGACGTCATCCAGTGGTGAATACAACCCCACAACGTTCGGCGATTACAACAAGGATGTCAGCATCTATCTCGGCGTCGCCCTGCGGACAAGCGATACCGTCGGCGCTTCGAGCGGCACGCCGGCGACGGACTTCTGGAGCGACACGAGCGGTGACCAGGGGCAGGGCTGGATCGGCAGCAGGATCACGATTCCGGCGGGCGGCACGCGGGAAGTTGACGTCATCTACGTCGGCGGCTTCGACAACTTCGACGGCGCAGCGGGCACATACGACTTCCAGATGGATAACGCCATCGACTGGTTCCACAACAACGATCTCGCTGCCGCGCAAGCGACGACGGAACAATACTGGTCGAACTGGCTCAACAACAGCGTCACGATCGACTTTCCCGACGATCGCTTCGACGAGACATTCCGACGCGGCCTGCTCGCAACCGCCCTGCATCTGGACGGCGCCAACGGCGGCATCATCGCCGGCATGCACAACGGCGCGTACCCATTCGTCTGGCCGCGCGACGCGGCATGGGCCGCGATCACGCTGGCGCGCACGGGACACATCGACGACGCGAAGAACATCTTCGGCTTCCTTCGCGACATCGCCTTCCGCGACAACGAGGGCTGGGGACGCAAAGGATTCTGGAAGCAGAAGTATTCGACCGACGGATTCACCATCTGGGGCACGCCGCAGGTCGATGAGACGTCGTGCTATCCGTGGGGCATCAAGTACATCTACGACGTGACGGGTGATCTTGCCTTCCTCGATTCGCACTACGGCGAAGTCTACGACGCCGGCCTCGCCTCCAGCCAGGACAGCACGATCGACTCGCGACTGCGCTACGAAGAAAGCGTCGACCTCGTCTATTCGATGAACCTCTGGGAGGACTCCTTCGACGTCTTCAACTACTCCAACGCCAGCGTCATTCGCGGTCTCGAAGACTCGGCCCGAGTCGCGGACATCCTCGATCAGAACGTCTGCCCCGGCGGTCCCGGCACCTGCGGCTATCACAGCGACAAGGCATTATTCGAATCCCGCGCGAATGCGATCCGCGCCGGTCTCGACGCGCGCCTCGCCTGGAACGGCGAGAACACGGACATCTCGCAAGTCGGCATCACGTATCCGTTTGAAATCTACCCGCCGGGCCACGCACGATCCGAGCTCATCCTCGATCGCATCAACGGCGTCGCCAACGACATGTTCGGCAACAATCAGCCGCTCGTGAATTTCGGCGGTGAGTGGAATGATCTGATCAATCGATACTGGGGCGACGGCTACTGGAACAATCCCGGCGCACCCAACGCGAACGCGAGCCCCTGGTTCCTCTCGACGATGTGGTACGGCTGCTATTACGCCATGCGACAGGACATCACGCCGGGCAAGGCCGACATCGACAACCATCGACTTCGCACGGAGCTGCTGCTCGAGCGCCTCGGTCCCATCGGCTTCGGTGCCGAACAGATCGCGCCGAGCAACAGCCTGCTGGAACCCTCGGCCCCGGACTTCCTGCTTCAGACAGCGTGGCCCAATGCGTGGGAGTCGATGAGTTTCTTCGTCGATTCAATGATGCTGTTTCTCGATCACACACCTGACGCGCCGGGCAACACGCTCCGCATCGAACCGAAGCTGCCGACGGGCTGGGACACGATGTCGTTCAGCAACGTCCCCGTCGGCGCGGTCCGCGTCAGCATCACGTGCGACGAGGCTGCGGGCGTGCATGGCAACACGTTCACGAATGAGACGGGCGGCGCATTGGCGTTTGATACCGTCATCCGCATCCCCGCGGGTGAAAACCTCCTCGGCGCCACGCGAACCGACTCGCTCGGCTGCACGACGACGATCGTGGACAACTACGACCCGACGACCGGCCGCGTACGCGTACTGGGCGACCTCGACGCAACCGCCGCCGCAACAACGCGCGTCGAAGTGCACTACGGCGACGCGGGGGATTTCGTCGTACCGACAGGCGTCGACATCAACGACATCCCCGAGTTCGTCGCCGTGCTGCTGGGAACGAATTCAGATTGTGTTGCGCTGTTGAAAGCCGACATGAATGGGGACGGCGATGTGAACGGCGTCGACATAGCCGGCTTCACGGCGGCGCTGGTTCCGTAACCCCGTAGGGTCCGCTGTGCGGACCACGCAATCGCGTTATACCATCCCTTCAGGATTCGATTCCATTCGTCGCGATGTACCCAGGGTTTCGCTGCGACCGCATTCGCGGTCTTCGCTGCACCCTGGGCTCCGGCTATTTCACGCTTTCAGCGTGATGGAGTTCGGCATTTGTCGGGAAATCGCCGGAGTCATGATTTAGGTTATTCACGGGTTTGCGGGGACCGTTAGCAGCCATTGTATACGCGGCGGCTGCATTACACCTTGTGACGGCTGTGTAGATATATTATCATCTCATGTATTTTTTTGTTT
>JAJDEC010000353.1 GCA_029259995.1 Phycisphaerae bacterium | reverse complement strand
GCGGCGTCCATCGCGAGTCTCGGTGCGCAACTTCACGGCGGAACCGGGGCGATCTACCTGCTCGATGGCGGCCCGCAGGATGATGCCCAGACCCGATCGCTCAAGGATGCGCTGTCTTCATTACGGATCGTCACAAAGGACGTCGCGTGGCGCGACGTCGCGCCCTGCATGGAAGAAGTCGTTGCTGAAGTGCGCCGACGACAATCGTCGGATTCGGGAATTGCGGATGCAGTTGCCCCGATGTTCGTCGTGATCTACGGCCTTCAGCGCTATCGCATGCTGCGAAAACGAGAAGACGAATTCGGCTTGTCCGTGAGCGCCGACGAATCCAGGGCGGATCCGGGGCGCGACTTCGCCGAGATCGTCCGTGAAGGTCCCGCCGTCGGAGTGCATGTCATCGCCTGGTGCGATACGCCCACGGCCGCCGATCGAACACTGGATCGCGCGACGCTGCGCGAGTTTGATCATCGTGTCCTGTTCCAGATGAGCGCGACGGATTCGAGCAATCTGATCGATTCGCCGATCGCCAATCGGCTCGGACTCTATCGCGCGCTTTATCACAGCGAAGAACAGGGCGTCATGGAGAAGTTTCGCCCCTACGGCGTGATCGATACGAGTGACGCGGAAACAGAGTTGTAACAATGGGAGGCCGACGCGGCCGGCTGCGACTGCACAGGCGCTGAAGGCCTGTGGTCAATGATTGGAATAGAGCGGATTGAAGACGACCGTAGCGTCCCCCCTCTGTGGGGGACGGCGCATTTTGAGTGACTGCAGTTTATTTGACGAGGATTCCGTCGTCCGCCACCGAGTGCTGGCGCGACATTCGATCGAAAACGGCGATAGAACAGACGACCGCGCGCGGAGTAACCAAGCCAACGGATGAAACCCTGGATCTTCCTCATCATCGCTGCTGCATTCGAAGTTGGCTGGGTCATCGGTCTGCGATCGTTCAGCTTCTCACGCCCGCTTCTCGCAGTTGCGATCATGGCCTCCTACGTGCTCAGCTTCGTCTTCCTGGAAAAGGCTGTGCAAGGTATCCCGCTCGGAATCGCGTACTCGATCTGGACGGGCATCGGCGTCGTCGGCGCTTTTGCATTCGCTGCCGTTTTCCACGATGAGAAACCCACATCGCTCCAGGCCATGTTTGCTGCAATCGTCTTGATCGGCCTTGTCGGTCTCTATGCAACCACGCGAACGCCGGACAAACAGAATGCCGCCGTTGAATCCGCCGTCAGCCGGACGGAGAATGACGTCGGCTAAACGCCGATGTCCTCATTCCAAAGCGCCGGGTTCGCCGAGATGAACTGCGTCATCAATTCGATGCACTCCTGGGAATCGACGATCTCCAGCACGACGCCTCTCGAACGCACATAGTCTTCCGGTCCCTGAAATGTCTTGTTTTCCCCGACCACGATCTTCGGAATCTTGTAGAGAATCGATGTGCCTGAGCACATGTCGCATGGCGACAGTGTCGAGTAGAGCGTCGCCCGTTGATAGTCGCGCGCCGTCAATCGACCGGCATTCTCAAAACAGTCCATTTCGGCGTGCAGAATCGCGCTTCCCTTCTGGATGCGCCGATTGTGGCCGCGACCGACAATCTTGTCGTCGATCACCAGAACCGATCCGATCGGTATCCCGCCTTCGGCCAGTCCCTGCCGCGCTTCCTTGATTGCTTCCTGGAGAAAAGCGTCCATCAACAGCCTCCGTTGTTCAAGCGAAAATGAACCAAGTGCATACCGCGCCAACTGAGGAATCGGCCGAGCCCCGAGGCGCCAACTCCCCGCCGGCATCCTACCGCGCCGCGGCGATTGGGAGAATCGACTTGCACATTCACCCATGCAGATCGTTCGCCAATGTCGCCGAGTCATCGCGCGCCTGCGGGACACTCGCGAAGCGAATCGGACTCTCGGGACTCCGCGATGATTTTTTCTTTCGGTCAATGTCAGACCGACCCTCGCGTTATGCATCGTGTGTGATCGACGATCACAGTTTTCGTTTGACGACCGCAAAGGGTGACCTACTGTTCATGACAGCGAGCAACATTGGTTTGTGCTCGCGAAGGAAGGCAGGCTGGACGGAGAGCAAAACCCATGGCGAGTAAAGAAACAACCCGACTGAACCCGACAGGCATTCGGTTACGCCGGTCGTTTGAACAATTCGCGCTGAAGCGAATGATCGATCATCTGAGCAGCCAGGATGAAAAGGTTGAGACGATTTGCAAGCTCATGCACGTCTATTGCGAATTGATCCGTCAGGATGCCACCGTCGAAAAAACGCGACCTGCGGCAAGGGCGAATGACCGGACTGCGAAGCCCCGCGACGGGAAAGAAGTCGGCAATGTCCCGCTCAACGATGTCGTCGCGTTGATGCGAACCGTTCGAGATCTCTACGGCGTCGATCTGGATAAGGCGACCGTCGGCGATTCGGGGATTATCGCTGATGAAGGCCGAGAATAAACGCTCCCACGCGCCGTTGGCCCTACCGGCTTGAAGGCCTGCGATGAGACGCCCGCACATCGCGTTTTCCGAATCAGACAATTAGCGCGATTTAAACAATCCCGGCCGAAGTCCGGCGGCTGTCTGTGATATCATACCCGCCTTGGGAAAAGCACTCTTGTTGGAGCCTGTCAATGAGCACCGGCGGAAAGACCATTCTCGTTGTGGAAGACGAACAGGACCTGGCGGAACTGATCTGCTTCAATCTGCAACGCGAGTCGTACACGACGCACTACGCGCCGACCGGCGATGTCGCCCTTGAGCAGATTCGCAAGAGCCCGCCCGATCTCGTCGTCCTCGATCGCATGCTCCCGCATGTCTCCGGCGATGAAGTGGCGTCTGCCATGAGAAAAGACTCGAGCACGTCGCAGATCCCGATCCTGATGCTGACGGCCAAGGCCGAGGAATCCGATGAACTTGTCGGCTTCGCCCTTGGGGCTGACGATTACGTCACCAAGCCGTTTTCAATGAAAGTCCTTCTCGCCCGGATCAGCGCCATGCTTCGGCGCGGCGATGCGCCGACTGCGTCCGCGGAGATTCTTCGTGAAGGCCCGTTTGAACTCGACCGCACGCGCCACGAACTTAGAGTCGGCGGTCAGTTGATCGGTGTCACGGCCACGGAGTTTCGACTGCTCGGCGTCCTTATGGATGCCAGTGGTCGAGTTCTGGATCGCAGCGCACTGATCGATCGCGTGCTCGGAAAAAGCGCCGTCGTTCTCGATCGTACCATCGACGTTCACATCACGTCCTTGCGCAAGAAGGTCAATCTCGACAAGACGGATGCAAACCCCGCTGCCTGGATTCAGACAGTTCGCGGTGTCGGTTACAGCTTCCGCGGCCCCCAGGACGATGAGTAAGCGATCAGCGCGATCTCGCGGCGCGGCGCTTTATTCGCCATGGCGAATTCCGGACAGGTTGACAACGAATCGACTGAACCACTTCCAGTAAGATGCGGATCGACGGCGCAATTGAAACGCCTGTTGATCAGAATTCCATGACGTTCATTGCCCCATTGAAGCCCGCATGCAAATAGGATTTCGTAACCCATGAAACCGGGCCGATTCTTCTGGAAGTTGTTCGCGGGGAACGCCGTCCTGATGGCAGTCATTCTCGGCGTTTCCATCTGGGTGATCGTTGGTTCGATCGAGTCGGCACACATCGACGATATCGCGGGACAGCTCCGGCAGACGGCGGAACACATTCGCGATCGAATCACTCAAAAGCGAATCTTTAACTTCAGGGATCGATCGGCCCTCCAGGTGCTCGCCAGCGATCTTGGCGGGATGGATGCCGTCTACGGCCGCATCACGATCATCGCCGCCGATGGCATAGTCTGGGCCGATTCCGATGCAACGGCCAGCGAAATGGAATCACATGCCAATCGTCCGGAAGTGATCGAAGCCATGAAGTCCGGCTACGGGCAGAGTCGCCGATGGTCGGATACCGTCGATCGCGAACTGATGTACGTTGCCCTTCGTGTCGATCGGGCGCCGTCATCGGGCGCCGTCGATCCGGAGACGCTCGGCGTCGTTCGCGTATCCATGCCGGTCTTTCGCATCGCGGAACAGACGGGCACAACGCGCAACTTGATCTGGCGAATCGCAGGCCTGGGCCTCATCGCCGCGTTGCTGAGCGCACTCGGGCTTGCGTACGTCTGGAGTATGCCGATTCGTCGAATCACAGAAGCCGCGCGCAGCCTGTCGGAAGGCGATCTTTCCGCCCGAACGACAGTTCGCGGGTCCGATGAAATCGCGCAAATGGCCGACTCATTGAACCAGATGCGCGAGAGCCTCGCCACACAACTGCATACGATCGATCAACAGCGGCACAATCTTGAACACTTCATGCAGACCTTGAGCGAAGGCGTCATCGTCGCCGGACCGGACGGCCGAATCGTCCTGATCAATCAGGCCGCATGTCGCCTGCTGCAACCCGGGGATTCCGAGCCATCGCAAACCCCGTCTACCACGCCGAGAGAACTCGCGCAATCGGGGTTTCTGAATATTCAGCACTTCATCGGTCGCCGCGTCGAGGAATGTGTCGGCAACGCTGAGCTCCGCGGACTCCTGATTCGCGGAGGTACAAGCGGCACGCCGATGGACGACCAACTCGCGGAAGGCGTCGTTCGGGAATTGCCCCTGCATGTCGACAGACCTGGCGGGACCGTTCATCTCCTGGCGCGATCGTCGCATATCGATATCAATGACGGCGCGTCGCACGGAAACGAGGATGTCACGGGGCGCCTTGTCGTCCTGACGGATGTGACGGAACTGACGCGAACCATTCGCATGAAAACGGACTTTGTCGCGAACGCTTCCCACGAGTTGCGAACGCCGCTGTCGACCATTCGCGCATCCGTTGAAACATTGCAGCATCTGGATATGGCGAGCGACTTCGACTCCGCGAAGCACTTCATGAACGTCATTGAGCGGCATACGGGCCGACTTGAGGAACTCGTCAGCGATCTGCTCGACCTTTCCCGCCTCGAATCATCGGGCAAGTCGTTTACGATGGATCAGGTCAACCTGATCGAACTGGTCGACGAAGTGTACGGCCGATTCGAACATTCGATGAAATGCAAGGGGCTGCTGTGGGAAGGGACATGCGCCGATGCGAGTGCGACAATACGGACCAACAGTCGCTTGCTTCGACTCGTTCTCGACAATCTTGTCTCCAACGCGATCAAGTTCACGGACGCCGGCGGTCGCGTGCGTCTGACCTGCCATCGCGATGATGACGCCATGATCCTCGCTGTGAGCGACGACGGTTGCGGAATCCCGAAGGCAGAACTCGATCGCGTCTTCGAACGCTTCTATCAGGTCGAGGCCGCCCGATCGGATACGACGGCGACGATCGGCGTCAAGCGCGGAACGGGCCTCGGCCTTTCGATCGTCCGCCATGCGGTTGCCGCCATGAACGCCACACTGGAACTTGAAAGCGAAGTCGGTACGGGAACGACTGTCTCAGTCCGCATTCCCATGCGATCGTGAGGCTGATTGCGACAGCCCATCTCGACTCGGCTGCGCCGGGTTTGTGGCGCGCGACGGCTTCCACAATCTGAAAAACAACCACGCCCGAAGCCACGCGAGTCGTCGCGTTCCGGCGATGGCGCGATCGTATGCCGCACCCACACGATACAACAACGGACTGAACGTCAGGTAGGACGGATTGTGATTCAGATGATCAATTTGCTGCACTTCCAGTCCGCTCATGTCGGCGAGCTGTCGAACGGCGCGCTCCGTGTTGGCGCGATAGTACGTCGGAAACGTGTCCGCTTCGCTGCGGCCTTCCGCGAAACGAACGATGCGACCGTGCCAGCGATTGGGCACGAGGCCCGCGATGATCGATGCATAGTCATAGCGATTCGGCGTCAGGCAGTACATCGCGCCGCCCGGTCGCAATACGCGCGACGCTTCCGCGAAGAATGGGAGCGGATCGCGCAGATGCTCGATCACTGACCGGCATGCAACGACGTCGAATGTCTCGTCCGCGAAGGGCAATCGATCGCCGAATCCGCGAATCCGCGAATCGCGCTGCGCGGAATCCGATGCGAGTGGCGGCACAATCTCCGGATCGAGCCCGACGACGTCGGCCGTGCGTTCGAGATAGTGTTGCGACTCCGGGAAGTCCCTGCCGCATCCGATTTCGAGTATTCGTTTGGATGGATCAAGGCGCGACTGAATGGCGCGGCGCATCCGGGCATAGGGATGCACCCAGCCCCGATCGTGATAGAGCCGCTTTTCGATGATTGCGCATCGGGCGCGGCGCGCTGCAAGTGAACCCAGTTGGACGAGTCCGTTGGACATACCGACTCACGCGACGCGAATGGTTAGAACGTCGCGCCGAAGGCGAAGCTGAACACCTGTTCATCATCCAGCTCATTGCTTGAGATCGGCAACGCCAGGTCAAACGACAGCGGGATCGGTCCGAAGTACTTCACGTAGATGCGAAGCCCCACGCCGATCGAAGCGCGCCAGTCGTTGATGCCGAAGTCCTGTTCGACCGTTCCCATGTCGAGGAACGTGATGCCGCGAATGTTCTCGCCGGCAACCGGGAACGAATACTGTGCGTTCGTCTGAATCATGAAGTCACCGCCGACGCGATCGTCGCGAATGCCGGCGCGTGGTGAAACGCCCCGGAATGCAAATCCGCGAATCGAACCGATGCCGCCTGCGTAGAACTTCTCGAACACAGGGGCGTCGCCGAATATCTGCCCGGCCGATGCGCCGACCTGGAAGATGTGCTTGCGGCCGAATCCGTCAGTCTTCATCGTCCAGTAGCGATCGTATTGACCTGTCACACGCGTGAATTCGTGATCGCCGCCCAATGCACCGGCCTGTTCGACGGCGACTTTCAAACGATCGCCCGTCGACGGAAGCCAGCGGCTGTCCGTCTTGTCGCGAACGAGTGTGCCCTTCACCGTCGTCAAAAGATTGCTGCCTCTGTCGTCGAGGATCTCCTGCGCCGTGAACCAGTCTGTGTCGTCGATGTCGACGTTCTCAACGCGCAATGCCAGTTCGCCGGCCCAGCCTTCGAGGGGTCCTTCTTCAAACCGCTTGTCGAAACTGACGTTGAAACCGACGCGCTGCTCATCGTATTCGTCGCGACCGCGCTCGAATCCGTAAATGGCCATGCCGAAACCGAGGGGCTTGTCGAACAGATAAGGCTCGCGGAATTCGAGACGACCACGCGTGAATTCCGTACCCGGCTCCAGCCGCAATCGCAATGTCTGACCAGCGCCCGTGAATGATCGCCCCTTGAAGAATTCCTTGGCCGTTCGCGGTGTGTCAAACAGATCGAAGTTGCGATTCTCGATCGAGATCGTGCCGACGATGCCGCTGTTTGTCGTGACGCCGACGCCGAAAAGGATGCGCGTCGTGTCCGTCTCTTCGACCGTGACCAGCGCGTCTCTCACGCCGGGCTCGCTTCCGCTCGGCGTGATCTTGGCAT
Source organism: Phycisphaerae bacterium (assembly GCA_029259995.1). Taxonomy (GTDB): domain Bacteria; phylum Planctomycetota; class Phycisphaerae; order UBA1845; family UTPLA1; genus ECT2AJA-110-A. Next base: position 4,691 of record JAJDEC010000353.1, on the reverse strand, counting down.
CGTTGAACAATTGCGTTTCGACAAGCCGCTGTTCGCTCTTCTTTGCCGCTTCGGAGTCGTAAGTCGATTCCGGAAGGATGCGGAGCTCGCGACGGATCACGCGATCCTTGGTCTTGCGATTGCCGCGAATCACGACGCGGCCGACGTCGTAGGACGTGTCTTCCTGAACCGTAAACGTGACATGAACGAATCCGGGCGTGTCAGCGAAGACCTGTGTCGTTGTGATCGTCGCATAGATGTAGCCCTGCCGGCCGTATTCCGTCAGGATCTTTTCTCGATCGCTCTTCAGCACGTCGCCATCAAGGAACGTGTCTACCTGTGAAGCGATCATCGTTTGCAGCGTGTCCGAATCGAATGCGATGTTGCCTTCGAATCCGATCGACTTGATGGCGTGGCGAATGCCCTCTTCGATCTGAAACACAAGCATCAGATCGGATTGCTTCCCTTCCACGAGGTCGACGCGATAGCCGACTTGTGTGTTCAGGAAGCCGCGATCGACGTAATAGGACTTGATCGCCGCCGCGTCGCGCTTCGCCGTGTCTTCGTCGAACGCGCCCGTGCGAAACAACCATGCCGACGTCTGTGTCTCGATCAACCCCTGCAATCGCTTGTCGCCGAATTCGCGATTCCCTTCGAAGCGAATCTCCTTCACCTTGACGCGCGGTCCCTCGGAAATCCGAAACAGCACGCGCTGCTCGTTCTCCAACGCGTCGGCATCCACATCGACAGACGCATAGCCGTAGCCGCCTTCGCGATACTTCTGCAACAGGATCTGCTGCGACTGCCGAATGAGAAACTCGCTGACGCTCGAACCGACGCCGATGGGTATTTCCTTTAACAGATCGCCGTCATCGAACTGTTCGTTGCCGATGAAGTCGATCGACACGATGAACGGCCGTTCCCGAACGATGAAGACGAGCACCAACTCGTTACCGACAGTTCGCGGCTCAGCGAACGGTACGCCCTCGAATTTCTGCGACTCCGCCAGAAGGCGACACGCCGTCGATACCTTGTCCCGATCCCACGCATCGCCGGGGGCGATGCCGATCGTGTCGCGCAGACCGGCGGCGTCGATGGTCCGAAGGCCGTCGAATTCGATGCGATTGATCGTGCGATCCTGCGGATCGAAGTTGGCCCGAATCGGCGGCGGGGCCGACGGCTGGATCCCAGTGAGCCCCATGGAGGCGCCGAGACCGATCGTGATCAGTGTTGTGAATGCAGCTTGTCGTATGAACGGCGTGATATGAATCGCTCTGTCCTCGGGCGGCGATGCCGCCGATTTTTCGCCCGAACGCCCGTATGAACACTATTATGGGGCGCTCGTCGGGGACTATACCGACCGGCAATGTTCGAGCCAAGCGAAGAAACGCAATTGTCAGGGCTGCCAGGCGACTTTTTGCCCCGGCCGCGCAATAGCTGCGAATCAATGCTGCTCGACTGCAAACCGCGTTTGCAATATTGATATCGACGATCGCCGCGAACGAGCGTGAAGGACTCCTTGTGAATTGAACGGAGTCGTCAAAACGCGCATGATGAGCGCGGACGCCTAATTGCGTTGAAATAATTAGGTTGCGCTTCAACAATCCCGCTGCGGCGGAAAAAAGGTTGCCGTGCTGACCCTTAAGGTCGGCATGTTCGTTAAGAGCAGCCGGGCGCCATGCCTACCCTTAAGGTACGCATGCTGGTGACGCGCATCGCCCAAACGTAGATTCCGACGAACCAACAGCGAGGGCACATTGCTTCCGATTCTCATCATCCTCTTCGTTGCGCTACCGCTCGTGGACCTGTGGCTGTTATTCCGCGTCGGCGAGCTGATTTCGTTCTTCCCGACACTGGCCTGCGTCATCCTGACGGGCGTTGTCGGGGCCGCGATCGCCAAGCGGCAGGGGATCTCCACGATCGCCCGCATCCAGCAGGAACTTGCCGAGGGCCGCATGCCGACGAGCCAGCTCGGCGAGGGCATCCTGATCCTTCTGGCCGCCGCCGTGCTGATCACACCGGGCTTCATCACGGACGCGTTCGGTCTCCTCCTGCTCGTTCCGCCCATTCGGCGGCTGTTCCTCAAGGGCCTCACGGCGTATTTCGCCGCGCGCGTCCATGTGACGACGATGCACGGTGGTTCGGCAGGCGGGGCGTCACCTTTTGTGCACGTGGAGACGATCGGCTTTGACGATGGGCGTGGGGCTGATGGATTCAACGGCGGGGCGCCAGTGGCCGGCGGAGCGAAGTACGTGAAGAACGAAGCGGCGGATGCGCCGGAATCGCGCGACGCATAGTAAGATTCTGTCGTGCAAAAGTTTACAATGCGTTAGCCGGCGTTGATTGGCGGTCTCGCGGGCCGACGTTCGTTCAGCTCGATTTCCGCCTTCGCATTCCGCGTCGCCACATGATGACAAACCAGGACACTCCGCAGCCGGCGGCCAGACTGAAGGCAGTGATCGCAATGTAATTCCGATCGCCCGCCACTCGACTTTCCTTCACGCCGCGCAGGTAGTCGATGGCGATTGAGTCGCCGACCGACGGGGCTTCTTTCGCCCACATCCGCAAGGCATCAGTGCGTTCGCCGTCGACCTCGTCAAACCAGCGAACGTGTACGTGTGCCCATTGTGTGATGTCCGGGTCATGAGGGTCCGGGTCTGTCTTGACGCGATAGACCTCGGCGTCGCATGTGACTCCGAAGATGACGTACTTGAATTCGTGCCACGCCGTCCAGCTGGTCAGCAGCAGCATGACAACCCACGTGAGGCCTTTGACGGGGAACGTGTAAGTGTCGGGATATGGCGGCGTCATCGATGACTGACTTCCTTGCGCATTCCTTTCCGCCAGAGCATCGCGAACAGGATGAGCGCCAGGGCGCCGAGACCGAAGAAAAATCCCAGCGAGATTTTTGCGTAGAGGGGCGTGCCGGCGATGCGGCTTTTCTTTACGCCGGGCAGGTAGTCGATCTCGAATGTATCACCTGTCTGGTATGCCCAGTCCGTAGGCTGAAGGAATACGTCTTCGCGACGACCGTCGTCTGTGTCGTTCCAATTGAAAACGATTTCATTCAGCGGCCCCTCCCCTTCGCCGGCGCTGAAGGCGGTCTCTTTCATCCGAACGATTGTCGCGTCCGTGGTCCGGCCCCAAATGGCGTAGCGGATTTCGTTGAAAGAGATGACGCCGCTGACGACGAAGAGGCCCAGAACAATTGCCATCGGAATAAACGGATTGAACTCCCGGCGGTCTTCGTCGATCTGATCGAAAAAGATATCCGGCAGGAGCATCAGGAGAACTTCGAACATGTCTCCAGCCCTTTCGAAAGATCGCGGCGCTGCGAGATCTCGATCTCTGTGCCCATGGGGTTGTATCCTTGGGCCGCGTTTTCCGATTTCTGCGTCCCAGCTTTCGGCTCTCAATATCCTAAAGTCTTCTGGGCGAACCCGACAAGACTGAATCAACGCTCCATCTCCGATAGCCGATTTGCGCAGAATCTTGAATGCGAAAGAGAGAATGAATAAAGTAGCTTCAAGTAGCCCCCCCTTGAGAAGGATCCTGGCCGGAAGCGACTCCGTGACATCCCGCGCGAAACTTAATTGAGTCGTTTGGTACCGCCGCGCAACCGGTCGTGACATTGTCTTGAGGGGATTCTTCATTCCGAAAAGGAACTGCGTTGAATATGAATCCCATCGAGTCTGATCGAAGCGTGTGTCTCGAATTCATGAAGATCGCCGTCCTGGTTCTTGCTATTGCATTGCCGGCCCGCGCCGGTGGTCCCTATTCCGTCATCGACTTGGGAGACTTGCCGGGCGGATTGAGTGTGAGTCAGGGGTTCGGTGTTAGTGAGTCGGGGTATGTTGCGGGCTCGAGTATCGCCGGAACCGGCACGCGCGGATTCGTTTGGGACAGCGTGAACGGTATGCAGGATGTGGGCGATCTGCCGGGTGGCACGAACTACAGTCGTGCATATCGCGTCAATTCGATCGGCCAGGCGATCGGTGATAGCGTTAGCGATGTTGGGCAGCAACCCTTCATCTGGGACAGTTTGAACGGTATGCAGAATCTCGGGGGCTTGCCCGGTGGGAGCGGTCTGGGTCTTGCATCAGGGATTAACGACTTAGGATATGTTGTCGGTAGCAGCTACGTCGCGTCGGGAGCAAGTCATGCATTTCTCTGGATTCCGGTCGCGGGCATGATCGATTTAGGGGTCCTGCCCGGCGGTTCCGTTCATAGTTTTCCGACGGACATCAATGAACAGATCACCGTTGTCGGCAACAGCAGTTCCGCTGCCGGATCTCGCGCATTTCGCTGGGACTTCTTCAATGGAATGCAGGATCTGGGGGACTTACCGGGCGGCGCTGATACGAGCTCGGCGCGCGCCATTAATGATGTCGGTCAGATCGTCGGCGTCAGCAACGCGACAACAGGGGATCGCGCTTTCATCTGGGATGAGATTAACGGCATGCAGTTATTGCCAATTCTTCCGGGTGGGACAGGAGAGAATCAGGCGACAGACATTAACAATAAGGGGCAGGTCGTGGGGCTCAGCAGTACCGGACTCTCAAAACCATTTCTTTGGGAGCGAGAGAGTGGCATGCGGAATCTAAATGACCTGCTGACGCCGGCATTTGCTGATTGGAACATCACCGAGGCATGGAGCATCAACGACCTTGGCTGGATTGCCGGCACGGGTATCTCGCCCGAAGGCAAACGTC
>JAJDEC010000352.1 GCA_029259995.1 Phycisphaerae bacterium | reverse complement strand
TTGCTCGGCTCGTTTCCGCCGGCATGCCGACGAGCCAGGGCAGCCAGTACTTTCGCATGTCGTCGCGCCCCATCATTGCCCACGGATGCACGAAGACGGCGGCGCCCAGTTCCTGCGCCGCCTCGAAGATCGGAAACAGCGCCGGTTCGTTCAGGTTCATCTGCTCGACGTGGCTGCCGATCTGCACGCCCGCCAGGCCCAGTTCGTTCATGCAGCGCTCGAGTTCCCTGATGGCCAGGCCTGCGTCCTGCATGGGCAGCGTGCCGAGACCGATGTAGCGCGTGGGATGTTCGCGAACGACGCCGGCGATGTGATCGTTGAGTATCTGCGACAGATCGTACGTGTGCTCCGGTTTGGCCCAGTAGCAGAACATGACGGGTACGGTCGACAGCACCTGCACGTCGACACCGTCGCGATCACAATCGCCGATCCGCACGGCGGCATCCCAGCAGTCATGTTCGATCGGTCGGAACACGCGGTCGTCGATCATCATGTTCGCCTTGCCCGGCGAACAATGATCCAGCGCGACGAATCCGCCGTAGCCGTAGCGTTCACGCAGATCGGGCCATTTTTCGGGAAGAATGTGCGTATGGATGTCGACTTTGAAGAGGTTCCGTGACATGAGCGGCGATGTTAGCCATCGTCGCGCCGAGATGTCAACGCACGGCGTGGCGATTGTGCGCCCCGCTATCGTGCCCAGATTTGCAGGATGTGAAGGTTGAGAACGGCCAGTACCGCGATCACTTGCGTCGCAAGCACGGTGGCTGTCGGATGTGGAAACTGAAGGTAGATCCGATAGGCAGTGGTCAGCCGGCCCCAAACAACCAATGCCGTGACGATCGCCGCCAAGACCTTGAAGCCCAGCGCCGCCGCCGGCGATACGACCAATGCGAGGCCATCCAACAGGAAGAGGGCCATCGCGAGCCAGACATAGGCATCACTCGAATAAACGAGACAGCGAAACACATGTGCCGTCCGCAGCTTTGCCCGCCGCATCGTCACGCGAAACACGAGCATTGCGGCAAACGTCGAAGCAAACCAGACGACGAAATTCAGAAAGAAGGAATTGAACACGATGACCTTCGAGAATTCTCGAATCGACCAGGTCCACGGATGATATGCCGTTGCCAACTTCGTCCAGGTCAGAACGGGCCCTCCTGCCCGGGCGAGGGCGAACTGGCCGAACAAGAACGACGCAAACATTACAAGGACGATCCAGGCGAAATAGGCCCGCAATCGGCCGACGCGAATCGGCAGAACCGGATGGACAGAATACCAGAATCGCGTCGAATTGATTCCGGCCCTGAGCGTGCGGAAGAACGAACTCAGACTTGCTTCGGAATGGTACTCAAAGAGATACGCATGATCGCGCATTCGTGGATCGAGCAGATCGCGCCAGCTGAATTCGCTGCCGCACTCCGGACAGCGCGCTTCTGATAATCCGCGAAAACTGTATCCGCACAACGGACAGTGAATGTCGTCGGAATAGATGGCCCAATCCGGCGGCTGATTCCTGAAGACTGGAATCGCGATCGGCGACGTTGGAGGATGTTCGTTGGGCATGCATCAAGACCTCGTCCGCCATCGATCGTTGAATGTGACTCGAAGCCGACACATTGGCGGCGACGACAGTCGGGAGGATAGCCGGCATCCCCAGATTCCCGGTCGTCTGGGAGGCGATTGCGACAGCGGCGGAATGCCACGAACAGAAACACGACTGAATCGCCGAATTGAGCCCGGTCGATCTATGGACGTTATTTTGCCAAGGCCATAGTGACGGCCCAGGATCGATCATCGTGCCATGCGCGGATTTTGGTCCAAACACGCCATTTCCGGGAATCTCAATCCTGCTTATCGAGGGATACCTGGCCGCAGGCGACTGTGAGGCGGTTCGGACCGAATCGGTTGGATGATTCCTGCAAATTAATCCAATGCCGGCGTCAGCCGTAACCCGAGCCAGAGCCCCCTGTTAACACGCATCACGTGGCCGTTTGTTATCTCGGGACCGAGCGAATTCACTGAAACCCCACTAATCCTCCTTGCCAACGCGCACGCGTCGATCTACGATTCGCACTGTATTCGATCTCCTCTGATCTCTCCAACTCTCGCGGATCTGACTGTTCCACAGCTCTTTTCGCCCGATCCGGACCGGTCACTGAGGCTCGCTCGAAACAGTGTCGATGCCGCGCAACGAAGCGTTTTCGTTGGCGGGTCATCGTCACAGACTGCGTGCGATTCGTCGCACGGTTTTGCGAAGAGCCCGCCATTCCGATTTCTACCGCTTTCTTCACAAGCATTTGTGCTTGTTGCGTATCCGGCCCAAACGCCGGAAGCCTCAAGTCGCCGCTTGTTGTGCGCCGCCTGATTCGTCAGGGAACACAGTTTGAGGAAAGTCCAAGTGCGAAATCCACAACGGGAACGCAAGGAGTATGAACATGGGACGAAAACTTTATGTCGGTAATCTTGGCTATGACGTCAAGGGCTCCGACCTCGAACAACTGTTCGGAGAGCACGGCACGGTCGACAGCGCCAGCGTGATCACGGATCGTGACACGGGCCGCAGCAAGGGCTTCGGATTCGTCGAGATGAGCTCGGACGACGAAGCCCGCAACGCCATTTCGGCGTTGGACGGCAAGGACTTCGAAGGACGCGCCCTCAAGGTCAACGAAGCCAAGCCACGTGCCAGCACGGGCGGCGGCGGCGGCGGATCACGCGGCGGATCACGCGGCGGTGGCGGCGGCGGCGGTCGCTGGTAATCCGACGATCCTATTGAATTAACGACGCCGTCGATGCGGCGCGAACAGCTGTTTCAACTCGACACTGCTGCACGCGCCGCTCGGCGGCTTTGTTTCTCGCCCATTTATCAACGCGCCATC
>JAJDEC010000351.1 GCA_029259995.1 Phycisphaerae bacterium | reverse complement strand
TCATCTCCCGCCCCGGCGCCCGACAGGTCGCCGAGAAACACGTAAACAAGCGTCTGGTTGTTGATCAGCCCCTGGCCCTGCATGGACGTGTCATTCGGATCGAAGATCCGCATCACGCCAAGCTGCGGAAAGTTGACGCCGACGACATCCGGCAGCGCCTCATCAAGCGATGCATTGAGATCGTCAAGGCCGGCGTTCCACTGGGCGATCAAGTCCGCCAGCTGTTCCGGAAAATCCTCGGCGTTCAGCGGCTGAAGTTCGCTCGCCGCCGACGTCGTCTCGACTTCTCCACCATTGTTGACGCTGAACGTCACGCGAACACTCGTTGCGCCGCGCTCAAGCGTCCAGAGCCCGGCCAGTCCTTCCAACGATGGATTCTGCTGGCATTGTTCGTTCATCATGCCCGTGCTGAGCACAAGCATCGCCAGCAAGCCGACTGCCAGTCGTCGTTTCGTCATCATGTCTTGGAATCTCCTGCGCGAGGACATGAAGTTGCGATCCTACAAATCGACCCATCGCCCCGTCAATCGAAATTGCACCGTTTCTGACGGGCGTCCAGATTCGTCCGGTTCGCAACGTCGGTCGACATCAAACTTAACGGACCTCCGGCGCCGATTGCGAATGCGCCGCATTACGAACACTTACAATACGCGTCGCGTCGATCTGCATTCGTCGATTACTGCGAAATCGCGCCCGAGTTAAATGTGTCCATCAAATGGAGCGCGGCCGGGCCGGCCAGCACGATGAAGATCGTCGGAAAGATGAACAGGACGAGCGGAATCAGCAGTTTGACGGCGGTCTTCTGAGCGCGTTCTTCGGCCCGTTGCCGTCGTTTGACGCGCAGCGATTCTGCCTGCGTGCGCAAGGCCTTGGCAACGCTTGTGCCGAGTTTCTCGGCCTGCGTGATCGTTGCGACCAGTGCCCGCATTTCCTCGACGGCGGACCGATCCGCCATCTTCATCAGGGCTTCTGCACGAGTCACACCCATCTGCGTTTCGACAGTCGCGATTTGAAACTCTTCCGCCAGCGCCGGATAGACATTCGACATTTCGTCGGAGACACGAAGCAACGCGGCATCCAGTCCCAGACCGGCCTCGACACCGACGACCATCAGGTCGAGGGAATCGGGAAGCCCGTTTCGGATGGATTCGGCACGCTTGCCGATGGACATGCTGAGCCAGAGGTTTGGCGCCATGAAGCCGCCGCCCAGTCCGAAAGCAACGTATCCGGCAACCATCGTCATTTCCGCTTCGGAGTTCATTCCGTACATGGCGGCGACGATTCCGCCGACAACAGCGAAGACGGTCTTGCTGGCAAGGAAAAGTGTCGGCGCTGAATCCTTCCGGAATCCGGCCTGCGACAGCTTCGATCGAAGGGTCGACTGTTCCTCGGCATTCTTGGGCATGACGGGGCGCGACAGGAGCGGCGCCGCTTTCTCGAAGACAGACTGGCTCGCGCGCTTTCGCGCCTTCTCCTGAATCACCTTCGGATCGGCTTCCTTGGACAATCCCGCAGAGCGGCGACGAACAATATCCGACGCATCCTTTTTGCCGCCCATGATGGAATACATGATCATCGTCACGGCGACGACAACCATTCCTCCAAGCATAAAGACTTCATTCATGGCATTGTCTCCAAGTCGTCCGCCCCCGATGGGACGCACACTTTCGAACGCGAAAAGGTGCCTGCACTACACCTTGATGTTCACGATTTTCTGAATCATCGCGAGGCCGAGTATCTGCATGATGGCGCCCGCGATAAGCATATACTGTCCCATTTCCGTATCGATCAGCTTCTCCGCGTATTGCGGATTGACGACCATTTCCAGCACAAAGACGACGATGGGCAGGGCCAGCAGTACCCAGCCGGAGAGCCGCCCTTCCGCCGTCAGCGCTTTGACCATGCCGAACAGCTTGATTCGTTCGCGAATCACGCCCGAGATGTTATCGAGCACTTCCGCGAGATCGCCGCCGGTCTGCCGTTGAATACAGACGGCCGTCACGAAGAAGCTGACGTCCATCATGCCGATTCGACTTGCCATGCCGCGCAGGGCGTCTTCGACTTTGATGCCGAGATTCTGCTCGTGAAAGACGCGTGCGAATTCCGAGCGGACGGGATCCGGAAGTTGCTGGCTGATGACGAGGATGGCATTCGGGAGCGAATGGCCCGCACGAAGCGCCTGGCTCATCAGCTCGAACACGTCCGGAAGCTGATTGAGAAACTTGTTGAGCCTCATCTTGCGACGGATGAAGATCACAATCAGCGGCAGGACAAAGAGCCCGACGCCGAGCGAAATGCTGATCCACATGTCGAGCTTCATGAAGTTGGTCGCGATGAACGCGATCGCCGACAGGCCCGTCAGATGAATCAGTGTTCGCGATGCGGACCACGGCAGATTCGCCTGATCGAGCATTTTCTGAAGCGCGGCGATCACGCTCATTTTAGCCATTGCGGCGGCAATGGTACTCTCGGCCTGCCGCTTCTGACGAAGAATCGAGGCCCGCGTCGCCTTTTCGACGCTCTGATCCGTCATACTTCCTTCGTTTTCACGAAGTCGATCAGAGACTTTGCGCGTTTCAACCTTGCGCATGTCCTTGACGAGGCTGAATACCGCATACGTCAACAAGACGGAGCCGATGAGCGGAAGCGCCACCATCCCCACTTGCGTCATCATGCTGCTTTGCGCCAATAGGTCCATCATCATGACAGTTGCCGCCTTTTACCGTTGCTGTGCGACGCTATGCGCCGACGGGATCGCGGGAGAGAACTCGGCGTTCAAACATGGCGGGATCGATTTCCACGCCGGAATACTTGAGGCGATCGAGAAAACCCGGCCGCAGACCCGTCGCGATGAACTGGCCATGGGCCCTGCCCGTCGAGTCGATTCCGAGCTGTTCAAATTTGAAGATTTCCTGAATCGTGACTGCCTCGCCTTCCATGCCCTGCACTTCTGCAATCGACATGATCTTTCTCGGTCCGCCCGTCAGGCGATTCGCATTGATCAGCAAATGCACGGCGCTTGCGAACTGGTTGCGAATGGCGCGAATCGGCAGGTCGAAACCGGCCATCATGACCATCGTTTCGACACGCTGGACGGCGTCTCGAACGCTGTTGGCGTGAATCGTGGTCAACGAACCATCGTGACCCGTGTTCATGGCCTGAAGCATGTCGAGGGTTTCCGGTCCACGACATTCACCGACGACGATGCGATCGGGACGCATGCGCAACGAGTTGATCAGCAGGTCGCGGATCGTGACCTGGCCTTTGCCTTCGATATTCGGCGGTCGCGTTTCAAGTCGAACGATGTGCGGCTGGCGGAGCTGCAATTCCGCCGAATCCTCGATCGTTACGATGCGTTCCGTATCCGGAATGAACGACGAGAGGTTGTTGAGCAACGTCGTCTTACCAGATCCCGTACCGCCGACAACGATGATGTTCATATGCGAAAGCACGCAGGCACGCAGAAAATCGCACATCTCCTTCGTCACGGAGTTGTAGCGAATGTAGTCGTCCCACGTGATCGGATCGGCGCCGAAGCGGCGAATGGACATCGAGGGTCCATCGATCGCCAGCGGCGGAATAATCGCGTTGACACGAGAGCCGTCTTTCAGGCGGGCGTCGACCATCGGCGAGACTTCGTCACAGCGACGACCGACGCTGGACACGATCTTGTCGATGACATGCATCAGATGGGCGTTGTCCTTGAAGAGGCAGTTCGAAACTTCGAGCCTTCCCTTTCGTTCGACGTAAATCTGTTTCGGGCCGTTGATGAGAATGTCGCTGACATGCGGATCGGAGAGAATCGCTTCGAGGGGGCCGAGTCCGAATGTCTCGTTGAGAATCTCCGTGACGATCTGCTGTTTCTCGTTGAAGTTG